>NZ_JAKRFW010000061.1:0-27452 GCF_022347905.1 Pseudoalteromonas sp. Of11M-6
GCCTGACTCACATAGAATAACTATGCTACGCAGGCTCTGCCTTGTACAAATACCAATCAAACTGCTGCAAAAACAAACTTGAAAGGTAAACAGGCCCTAAAGGAAAAATAATGGATCAAGTCGTACGCGTCGGGGTTGGCGTGGTAATAATGCACGATAATAAAATTTTGCTTGGTGAGCGCATCGGCGCTCATGGCGCACATACTTGGGCAACCCCTGGTGGCCATTTAGAGTATGGAGAGGACATTGAGGCATGCGCGATAAGAGAGGTGCATGAAGAAACGGGGCTAGATGTTGTAAACGTTGAAAAGCTTGGTTTTACTAATGATTATTTTGCCAATGAGCAGAAACATTATGTCACTCTGTTTGTCATGGCAAGGTGCGATACTCATGATGCAGAAGTTAAAGAGCCAAATAAATGCAAACAATGGCAGTGGTTTTCGCTTGATGAATTGCCGCAGCCCCTATTTTTGCCTTTGGTGAACTTTTTAGAAGAAAATAACACACTTTATCAAGGCTAAAATAGCAATTGGGGCACAGCATGGAAGAAATAGTCGTTAGATATATTCACTTTCTCGGTATTTTATTTTTGGCATCGACGCTCGCGATTGAAAACGTGTTACTCTCTAAATCAATGAGTAGTCAGAGCATTAAGCGGTTAGCGGTAGTTGATGGCTTGTATGGTGTTAGTGCGCTGGTAACACTTGGCGCGGGGTTAACGTTGTGGTTTGTAGTTGGCAAGCCCAGTGAGTTCTACACTAAAAATCCGATTTTCCATGCCAAAGTCGGACTATTTTTGTTAATCGCTTTGCTGTCTATCATTTCGACTGTGTTTTTATTGAAGCACCGTAATACAACAAAAGATAATTTATTTGTGCCCCAGCGTATTATCGTCATTAAAAGGCTAGAAATGCTGTTACTTTTAGTTTTACCGCTACTTGCTGCACTTATGGCAAGAGGCTATGGGTTGCCCTCATCATGAAACAAAATATTGTCAATATTGCGCTCGTCGTCAAAGACTACGATGAAGCCATCGACTTCTACGTCAATAAACTAGGTTTTGAATTAATAGAAGACACCTATCAACCCGAGCAAGATAAACGCTGGGTGGTGGTAGCACCGCCTAATTCACATGGTACGGCGTTACTACTTGCCAGAGCTTCTACGCCAGAGCAGCAGGAGTTTATTGGTGATCAAGCTGGTGGGCGGGTATTTTTATTTTTAAATACCGATGATTTCTGGCGTGATTATGAGCGCATGACATCTATTGGCATTCGGTTTATTCGCGAGCCGCAAGAGCAAGATTATGGCACGGTTGCTGTATTTGAAGATCTCTATGGCAACCGCTGGGACTTATTGCAGTTAAATCCTGATCATCCTATGGCAAAGAGATGATCTCAAAGTTACCAAAATGGGTTGAGATCGGCGCTTTTATATTGGCGCTCGTCGCAGGATTTGTGAATGCAATCGGCCTACTTAGCTTTGAGCACCAATCCGTTTCTCATTTATCCGGCACTGCGACTATGCTCGGAACTAGTTTTTTAGGTGGCAGCCTTAAAGAAACCCAGCACTTATTTGGAGTGTTACTCGCGTTCTTGCTTGGCTCTGCACTTGCGGGGTTTTTGCTGCATGGCACCACGTTAAGGCTTGGCAAACATTACGATACCGCGTTGGTGATCGAAGCCATGTTGCTTACCGTGTCTCTCGTCTTACTGATGCAAGGCTCATTTTATGGTCATTTTTTTGCTTCCGCGGCTTGTGGACTGCAAAACGCATTAGCCACCACGTACAGTGGAGCTGTGGTGAGGACAACCCATGTAACAGGAATATTCACCGACTTAGGGCTGATGATTGGGGCATTGTTTAGAGGCGAGCCTTTGGATACCAGAAAAACAAAACTGTTTGTGTTGATCATTTCAGGGTTTGTGGCAGGTGGCGTGTTGGGCGCTTGGCTTTACAACAAGTTTCACTTTCAGGCGCTGTGGTTACCTATATCCATCTGTTTGCTAATTGCTGGTGTTTACCGCTTTGCGCTTAGGGATAAGGGGTAGCACACCGCTGTGTTGACGTATCTTGGTTTGGATTATTGACTACTTAATCGACATCGTATACATTGGCGCGTGATTTTAATTTGGATCTTTCCACGATGTTTTACATCCTATTTAAGAATTTTGTTAGAAGGCTTTGCTCCGCGCATTAACACGATGAAGTGTTGCTCGGAGCTTACTTTCTAAATCTTCATCAGAGACATTGGCGACTACTTGAATAAGGGTGGGCGGCGCCAGTGTATCTGATGATTGGAAAGACGAAGCCGGCGATGATACTTCATCGCCGGCTTTTTTGTGCCCGAAATTCAGTGGCACACATTTTCAAAGTTTTTTGAAACGGGAGGTCGGCATAACTGTCGATCTCCCGTTGTTTTATGGATGTAATTTAATGAATTTGCTTTTAAATGACCTGATGACGTCAGGTAGTGGCTCATACAAACACAAGCTTAATTTTAGCTTTATTTCTTTTGCTTTGCTGAACACCTGCAAGGTAAACGTTTGCTGCGCAAAAATGGGGTAAAGAGATGTTATTGACTTTATTACTCGCCTTTATTGCATTTTTAGTCGGGGCCGATGAGCTGATGCTTGGGCCTATTCTTGAGCCTATTGGACTCGAATTAGGTGTAAAGCCTGAGCGAGTTACACTGTTTATTACCACTTACAGCGTTGCCCTAGCGATTGTGGCTCCGCTATTTGGGGCGCTCTCGGATAAAGCAGGGCACCGCGCTATCATCTTACCTGCAATCGTGGTTTTTGGTGGTGCCTCCATCGCGACAGGGCTTGTCACTTCATTTGAGTGGGGCTTAGTTGCTCGTGTGATCACGGGGATTGCCAGTGCTGGCATGCTCCCGATTGCGTTTGCCATCGCGGCAAGCTCTGGTGGAGATGCGCTCAAACGGATCGGTTGGGTGCAAGCAGGCTTAACTCTTGGCATGATCTCAAGTCCTGCGTTTGGCGCGTTTTTAACGCATTTAATGTCGTGGCGAGCGGCTTTTGTTGCACTCGGGATCGCCACTTGGGTTGTGGCGTTATTACTTACCGTAAACCGCCGTGCGATCCCAAGTGACAAAGCTGGAGAAGGCACCAAGATATCAGTCAAGCTATGGCAAATCCCCGGTGTTGTTGGCGCATTACTTACCATGTGTATCGGTTTAGGTGGTGGTATTGGTTTGTTCAATTTGGTTGGGCAGCATTTACGAGATACACAAGCACTGTCAGTGTGGTTTATTGGTGTACTGTATGCCTTATTAGGCTTAGTGAGTGTTGCTGGAAACCTGATGATGCCAAAACTCGCAACCCACTTTGAAAGTGGGCGGCAGGTCATGCGTGCGTCATTGGTCGTTTGCCTCATTGCCAGTAGCGGTCTTTATTGGTATCAAGGTATCTCTCTCATACCGTTATACTTTTTGATGACACTTTGGGCATTGGCTGGCGGCATTGGTTCACCGGCATTACAGGCATATATTTCAGAACTTTCGCCTGCACATCGTGGTGTACTTATCTCACTGGCCATGAGCATGATGCACATTGGTGTGGCGATTTGGTCTGCCGTCGCAGGTTTTGCTTACAGCCTTGGTGCGGCTGCAATGGCGCTGCTTGCTATTATTTTGTTTAGTCTTGCCATTTTGTGTTTACGCCCCGTAAAAGGCGCATCAATTTAGGAGGTAACTAGTACCAATTAGCCTTAATACTTGCTCAATTTTAAGGAGCAAATCTGACGCTAACGGCGTTAAAAATTTCTCATTTAGAACAACTGAATAGCAAAATTTTCGCCCTGCCTACATGGATGTAGGTACCTTGGCGGTAGCGGTGTTATCGACAAGATTCTCTCGCCTCAAAATTGGAAGCTGAATTAAGCGAGTTGGTATGCCAGCCTGCATATTCAATTGAACACGAGTGCTTTTGATTGAGTAGAAATGTTTTAATCTGTGTGGACTTTCATTAGACGAAATAAATTGCTAGTATCATTTTTGATATTAATTCTCATTTTCATTTGTTTTGGGTTTCATGGTATTTGCAAAGTTGGTACATGGTTTGATCGGATGATGTTGCGTCTATATATGTGAGCACTGTAAATCAACAACTTGTTTTCTTTCTTTGCCAAATGGGTGGTTAAGCTAGGTTCCTTGTGGAGGAAATATGGAACAACTTATTCAAGATTATAAAATGCTACTAATCGGAGAGCCTAACATTAGGCCCATTGTTGCGGCTATGCAGCTAGGTGTGAGTGAAGCTGAGTTGCTAAACGCACAGCTGGATGAGCCTGTTACGTCTCGAGTTACCAGATTAGATGAGCATAAAATCGCGGATTTATTAAAAGGATTTAAAAAGCTTGGAAAAGTGATGGCTTTGACTAGAAATGGCTCTGTGGTGAGCGAGATAACTGGTTTGTATGAAAAGCTCTATGTTACAGGGCACAGTAACAAACTTAGTGCCGTGGCCATCAATCCAGGAGGGATTGATCTGCGGCTTTTCTTGCACAAATGGAAAAGTGTATTTCTTGTTGAAACGGATAAGCATACTAGTTTTCAATTTTTCGATGAAAATGGTCGGGCTGTACATAAGGTATATATGACTGCAGACGCCGACTTTAACGAGTTTGTGAACCTTAAAGCACGCTACCAGCTAACACATAGTCACAAGTTGGATGTAACGCCTTTTGAAGTCCTAGATACTAATATTAGGGACTTGAGTACTGCGCAACTAGATGATTTTAGGTCGCAGTGGGGCGAGTTAAATGATGTCCATCATTTTCCAAAGCTTTTAGAGACATACAACCTTGAACGCTTGCAGGCCCTTGAAATCGTTGGCTCACCATGGAGCTTTGAGCTACAAAGCTTTGACCTTGCAGATATATTTCAGCAAGCAAACATGTTTAAGCAAGAGATTATGGTATTCGTTGGCAATCCAGGTGCGGTACAGATCTTCTCTGGAAAGGTTGAAAACCTCAAACAAGTTGGCCCTTGGTTTAACGTATTAGATCCTGAGTTTAGCCTGCATATAAAAGCAGACGACCTAACCCGCGCGTTCGTGGTCAGAAAACCCACGGATAACGGCAATACTGTGGTTACCTCTATTGAGTTTTTTGATGCCAATCGCGAGACTGTATTAACGCTGTTTGGTCGCCGAATTGAAGGCAAAAAACAAACCGATGAGTGGCAGGCGCTATGTGAGCGATTGATCCATAAAGGACGGGTTGCGGCGTAATACTTGAGCTATAGAAAAGCTATCCTCTACAATCAGCTAAATTGAAAAGGGCTCTATAAAAGAGCCCTTTGGTTTTCTAGTGCCAAATAGGCGTGACTTCTGAGACCAAAATTATTCGTTTAGAGACGGTATTTTGCTGCACATTCTCCATTCTTGTCGCCATTGCACTATGGCAAAGTGGGCGGGAAGTACCACGTTGACACTCGTCCATAATCACTCCTGACCCCACTGGTAATTCAGCAAAGAGCCGAAGATCTTGGGTACTGACATTATCTATAGGGGTGTTTACCGCGACACCGTCAGCTATCACAAACTCCCCGCCTGATACATTCTCTCTGGCCAGCGTAAGGATTGAGGTAATCGTTTGATGACTTAACCCGTCGAAATGAAGCGTATTTGGGGTTACTAAGCAATCCGCATGAGGTGTCGGATAATAGCCAATAAACTGATGCTCAACATGGTACGACGGTGCTGGAATTGAATGTTGGATCAAAAATTCAGTCAGCGCTGCTATTACTGGGTGGTTGCAAATCAATGTACCGTCAGTGCAATGTGTTATTGCTTTGAACCATCTTTGTTTACCCCCTGCGTCCGGGTTTAGTTGTTGAGACAAGCCGTAAACATAGTATTGGCCTCCTTGTCTATTTTCGGGGCTGATAAGGTGAGTGTTAGCGTCCTTGACGGTATAGCGCACGATACCTCTTGCATTTTGGCCGGATGGAATATAGGTGTCTAAGCCTAATTCAGGTTCTACCTGCTTCAGTAACGACTCAATATCTTGTCGTGAACCAACGTTTAAATTTGGCAAAGAATATTGGCAGAAACCATTTCTTAACAATGTAGTTTTAGTCATCTTTGATTCTCCTATCTGTCTTTGTTGATTTGTTTTCTTAAAAATTTCAATAAGCTTTTTCATACTCACCCCATCTGATGTGTTTTGGTATTTATAGGTTTCCATTTAACTGCATGATTGTGAAGGAAAAATAAGGAATAAAAACGGAATGGGAACGGAAATTTATAGTGGTTTTATAAGTGACTTATTTATTACGTTGCTAAGCTTTGATGTCTAGATAGGGGCAGTGAGCTTTGTGAACAGCCTTCAGTAAATTGCAAATTATAGAAGGTTGCCAATTCAAACCCGCATTGCATCCAGGAATGATATTTCTGCAATTTTGTGCCAAGCGATAGGGGTGGTTATTTCTACCTTGACAGACTTGTCCGGCAATGAATTTGCGTCTGGTTTCGCTGACAAAGTCCGATTGATAAATGTGCAGAACAGTTAGTTAGCTAGTATCGGTATGATTTTAAATAATTTTATTTCAGTGCCAAGTAATGGTCGTTGATATTCACAATGATGCAAGTTACCGAATGGTAGTTACCTTCATAATTTATATTTAAGTAACAAAGTGAAAATAGATTTGAAAATTGTGTTCTAATTGTATAGAAATGTAATCTAAATGTGGTTTTTAGATCTGTAAGTGAGATTTTTGATATGCCTAAGGGTAAGGAGCGCGAAATGGAACAAGTTTATAACTTTGCGGATGAGGTGCAATTAGAGTCCTTAAGGCAGCTGATTGTTGAGAAGATTAATCAAAACGGACTGTCCGAGCAGCAAGTTACAGACAGCGCTTACATGAGTGATAGAAGTCTTCGCAATTATAAGACGGAAGGCTACTTAGCCAGTTTAGCGCCACTCTCGTCATCGACGGTAAGTAAGCTAAAGAACCTATTGACTGCGCTTAATATTGAGCCTGAAGAAGCGCTGGAATACCACCAAAAGCGAATAGAAAATCAACAAAACAACCACCACTCAGACCCTACAAATCAAAATGGCCAGCAAAGCAATGCTCAGTTTCAAGGGTGCACCTTTAACGGCGGGGCGAATGGCCCAAATGTTATCACTGGTAATAGGGATATTACGCTTAATTTTGGTGCTAAAGATTAAAGGTAATCTTAAATTCTGATAAGGGGTGGCTTAACCCTGAAAATGTAAGCTAGTTAGAAGCTTGTATCTCTATAACGAAGTGCTCGTTTTTAGAAGCTATTAAGGTTTAATTACTTCTTTTTTATATTTAAAAGTGATTTTATATGAGTGCGGATCCAAAGGAAGCGGAAGCTGGTTCAAGCATTGGCATTGAAACCAATGCATATGAGAATGATGTTCCTCAGCAACTGAGCCAGTTTGATAGTAGTACGTTTGAAGAGGCCGTGATCCAAGGGAACAGAGATGTTCAGGTCAATAACTATTTTTCAAACGCTGATAAGAAACCATTGAAGTATGAAGCACTTCAGTTAAGAACGTTTCCAAAAATTGCGAGTAATGAGGTCATTTTAGATGACATCAAGTTAGCCGAACTTAACAACTTCCTCGTTTGTCACAACTGGCTGATTATTGGAAAAAATAACGAGAATGCCTTTTATCTCTCAGAGGCTATCGCTGCTGCTTTACAGCACACCGACATATCATCTTACTACATACGTCACAATTCATGTCGAATGACTGAGTATTTAGAAGCAAGATTTCCTTACGTAGAAAGTCAACACGCTTATGTTATTAGGCAACCAATAGAAGACCTAGAAAGTTTCGAGCGCTTTATCGAAACCCGTGAAAATCTAAATGCACTGACGTCTAAACTAAAAGCACGTAAGGCGACGCTGCTTATGGTATTGGATAGTAAAGGCGATAGTGACTGTCCTAGAAGGATCCAGGAATACCTGCGTTTCAACTCTGTAAGTTCTATGCTTGGTTATTGGCAGCCTGCAGTTCACTTTACACATGACCCATTACCTGTGGCAGCACTAGATAACGACGACTGGTTGGACTGTTTAGTTATTACACTAACTTGTTGGTTTAACAATATGCCACTGGTGTTGTTTCAAAATGCAATTGCTAAGGCATTTGACCATAAATTAAAACAAGCTAAAGAAATAGGAGAAGGAGTCGAAGCGTTAACTCATGCTTATGCTCGTTGGCAGCAAGATCCTGATGCGTTTTTAAAATTAGCTGGGCTTGAGCTCACATCACCGTCGGGCTTAGGTATTTGTTGTATCAGGCTAAGTTCGATTAAGCAGGCAAGCGTATATCGAGAAAAGTTGCTTACAAACAATCCATTCCAACTAGCTGTACTCTCGCCAATTATTGAGGAAGTCATTTTTGATCAGGATATAACAAATGAACTCATTGACATAGATGCACTTTTTTCAGACCTCGCCTACTTCTACTTAAAGCTTTCTGAAGTCGGGGTAATTACTATTAACAGTGACTACCTATTAAAATTATTTGAACGTTATCGTCAGTGTCCAAATTCAAAAATAATTCATTTTATCTCATTTGTTAGGGCGCTCTCATATCAGGATAGATTCAAAATAGCCATCGATGAATTTATTTATCAACTACTAGGGCAAGTGGAAAAGAAAGAGAAAGATTTAATATCTATTTCAGACTTAGAAATTCATATTGACAACTGGGTGCCAGTATTTAAATCAACTTATGAAAATAAGCTTAAAGAGATGGTGTGTGATTTCAAAAATCACCTCTATTTTTTGTTTAATACTCTAGCCTATTCAATTGAATTTGAAAGTGAGTCTGAAGTTTTGTCATTAGAGTATATATTTTCTAAAAGCTATGAGCTTGGGTTGGATAAGAGTAAGAAATGTCCTAGCTTTGCGCTGCTTCGCTACTATTTTTCAGGGTATTTATATAGCGACTCCTTTCACTTATTAAAAATACTAAAAAGTATACCTTCCGATAGTGAGAAGTGTGTTTTAACTTTAATGATTGTGAGACTTTTTGTTTTTAGTCTTATGCATCGTGTGTTAGAGGGAAATAACCAAGTTGATGATAAGGCTACCTCCTACTTGATTACGTTAATGTTTGAAGAGGGGGCGGAAGAGTTAATTTACCAATTGCTCGCGATGCCAAGTTTGAGCGAAAGTCTAAAGAAGAGAAATATCACTGCATTTTTAACCACATCAATTTATATAAAGCAAACGCTGCTCCAAGCGCAATATATCACCGATGAAAGCGAATATGAGCATTACGACATGATGCTTACGGAGTTAAATGAAAAATTCAAACGATTGAATCAATTGTTTGCCATTGCTTGCACCAGAAAACAGTACGAGCAAATTAAAGCAGATTTAAGAATTCAGCGAGATAAGGCGGTAGAGCAGTACAGAAATTGTATATCAGATAAAGAGTTGAGGATGCTACTAAAGCTAAAAAAAGGCGTGTTAAGCGAAGCTATTAAACAATTTAAAAAACCTAGAAGAGAATCCTACCATGCATGAAAGCATCTCTAATTTGAGCAACTTAATCAGAAAAGTCGATACTAACTTTCACAATCCGAGAGTTCATGGAGAAGGATTTGTTGTCACTTGGAATAAGAAAACCAACCAAATCGTAACCAAGCAAGGTTTGCTATCTGATTTATTTAATAAGAAACATTATGAATATTTCTTTGTTAAATCTCATACAAAACCAATCGTCATTAGCAAAATTCCATTTGAATGGCATGAAGGTGCAAGTGAGATTGCACTAGAGTTTTACGCTACCTTTCAGCTTAAAATTACAGATCAAACTGAAGCACATAAGTTAGTCGAAATCTTGAGTATGTCGGGCACGCCGGAAAAAGGATTATTTAATTTAATAGATAAGCACCTGCATCACTGCATGTCGAAAATGTATAAGAAATGCTTGGACTCACAAAATAGCAACTTATTGGACGAGTTTTATCAGCAAGAGCTACAGCGTGGAGAAAGCAGTGAATTAAACACTTCGGTGTGCGAGCAAATGCAGCAAGAATTAAAAGGAATGGATTTTAATATTGGCTTTACGTTGCGTAATGCACCAGAGCGATATGCCGAATTTAAATATAGTACCAAGATAAAAGAAACGGGCTTAGAAGTAACGTCCGAATGTCAAATGACATTGAATAACTATCAAGCCTATCGCAAGTCTGAAATTAGCGATATCGAGGGGGTGGTAGCACACATGAAGGCGGGTATTGAGAGAGCAATCCGTCAGCATATTTTGGGCAAATCTGAAATGGATCTGCTGAGCAACTTCAAAACGGCAACGAGTCAAGACGTCTCTATCTCCGATCAGGTTAAAAATAGTGTTAAGCAACAAGCTACTGCGATTGGTTATGAACTTAATTCATTTCATACATTACCAAACATTGCTCCGCTGAGGTTATTAAATGGGTTGATGCTCACGTTTGATAAAGAAGATGGCGCATTTAAAACGGGGATGTTTGGTAGCCGTGTACGGTTAAATATTCGCATGGAAGTTAAGGCGAAAGAAGGAGAGTTTGAGAAATACCGTCACTTATTTGCAAGTAGTGAAAACGACAATCAGATTGATTTGTTAGCAATAACGCAAGCGCAAATTCTCGACAGAATAAAAGTACTAGTACACGACATTTGCAAAGAAGTGATGTTGAATGACAAGTTTAATCATTACAAAGCATTAAGTCAGTTTGAAGAATTAATCCGGCCTCAACTTGAAGATGAAATTGGCAAACGATTAAGTGAACAACATGGCTTGGTGGTAAGTATTAAGTCACTTATGGCAGTTGAATCTGAAGATGCCATGAGGCTTGAAGAGCTAAGAGGTAAAAAAATACCAATCCAATTTAAGCATTTTTTTGGTGGACAAGACGGGATTGGTGCCGAGTATTCATTCAGTGGTGCATTTGAAGTGCTCGGTCTAGTTGTCAGTGACGCCGGTGGTGAACATAGTTGGGAAACGTTTGAAAAATGGGATTTTGGTTACCGAATTGATTCTCCTGAGCGTCATACCAACACCGCCCTTAAAGGGAATGACGATAGAGTCTGTAAAAAATTGGCGATTGAGAATGAACTAGAAGATATAAAACAGGAAGTTATTAGGCTTTTCAAGGCATCAACATTACTTATCCCTTCCATTACGCTTTGGGTGAATAAACGCGAGTATAACGCAAAGTTACAAGATGAATTGCTCTGTGAGGTATCGGCTCTGTTGAGGCGCAGCCGAGGAATGGATCTACTGATTGAAAGACTAGAAATTAAAGACGAAAGCCTGATCCAAGCGCAGCTTGATAGTCGAGATCGTAAGCTTAAATCAATTGCCGATGTCGATAGTATGCGTTTAGAGCAGCGTTTAGTTGATTTAAAACAAAGCAAAGACGAAAAGCAAAAGCTTGCGGACGAAGTTACAGAAAGAAGATTGAGTTTCCTGCGCGACAGCGATGATTTTGAGGACTTACTAGACGAAAAAGAGCGTATCGAAAATGATTACCGTCATTTAAATACTAAAGAGTCGACCATAGAAGAGCTACTGCCAGCCCCTAACAGCCATGCCTCGAGCGATATCGAAGAATTAGCTGATGTACTTACTAAATCCAATAACCAGTGGGAAACGAACGATGAAAAGTAGAAAAAACCTTGTTGCTGCTTCAATCATGACAGCTTTACTATCCGGGTGTGCAATGACTGACGACACTCAAACTCGAGCTGAGGGAGCATCGACAGGTGCACTCATTGGTGGTGCGCTTGGTTTGGTGTTAGGTGACAATAAGCAAGCCGCTATGATTGGTGCATTGATTGGTGCTGTTGCCGGTGATCTTTATGCCAAGAGTGTGGTTAAGAAGAAGCAGGATTACGCTAATACTGAGTTATATATGCAAGATGTGATTAAAGGGGCACAAGAGAAACTTATCGCAGCAAAAAATGAAAGAGAAAAAATTCATTTGGAAATAGAAGGTTATACCGCGCAGTTAGAAAGCATTGAGGCAGAGTCTCAAAAACGCAGTGCTGAGTATAGTAGCTTAGAAACGCAAAAAGATAGCCTGTCTAAAGCGGTTTCCAAGTCAGCTAAGTTAGTCGAGATATTGACTGAAGAAATTCAGTACCAAAAGGACGTGCTGGCACAAGAAAGAGAAACCGTTTCTGTGCAATTAGCCTCACATAGTGAAACGGTTATTCAACAACTTCTTGCTGAAAAGAACGAGCTAGAAGTCATGCAAGCCCAGCTAGCTTCATTAGATAGACGGAAATTATATTAATGCTGAAGCGGGTTATATATTGCTTGTTTTTGTCTTTGCTAGCAGGTTGTAAGACGACAGGTGATCCAACAACTGGTGGGTTGTATGGATGGAGCGAAGAAAAAGCAAAGCAACGACAGGCACAGCTAAACCGAAGAGTAGTGGATATCGAAGCTCAAATGAATGCGATTGAGGAAGAAAATCAAGAGCTTGAAAGTGACAAGGTACAACTAACACAGTTGATAGTAATACAAAATGAGAAGTTAAACGCTTTAATTGCAAGCCATGATGCGTTGCTGGATAAGATAGAAACATACAAAGGTCTTGAACATATTAATCAGACAAAAATTAGCCAGCTGAAAACACGTTACCCATGGCTCGGCCTGAGTCGAGAGGAGGTATTGAGACAATTTCAGGAAGCGGCAAGCGAATCACGACAACAGCAAATGCTAAACCAGCTAGAGAGTGAGCTTGAATCACTAGCACAAGAAATAGATATGATACTTTGAGTAATGTAGATGTCGATTAAACCAATAAAAGCACAATATTATTGCAACAATATAGAACACTGCAGCAATGCTCGGGCGCATAAGTTATTTACTAAATCATATGCCAACAAGTGTGGTGTTTGTGCTCAGCCATTACTGTTTGCGCGTTGGCATTTTTCGTTTGTCACTTCCTTTAGTTGGGTACTTTGTTTATCAACATTGGCAGCGCTATCTTATCCATATTTTTTTCCTAAAGAATATGAAAATATTACTTTTTCTGGTGTGAAGACTGAAGTTCAAGAGTCTAATGCCGTTGTGGAAGTTACTCTTCATCGAACAACAGGCATTGATTTAGTACAACAGATAGAGTTGATAACAGAAGATGGTACTGCAAAAGCAGCTGAGGACTATCGAGCCCTTGATATTGCTTTACAGTTCCAGCCTGGTGAAGTGCAAAAATCAATAAATATTCCTATTATTCCTGACTCCGATGTCTATGAAAACAATGAAATGTTTTACATTAAGCTGAAAAATGTGAAAGGGCAGCCGTCACATATCGTGATGATTGTCGAAGCTGGAGTAAACAAAGACTTAGTGGAAAAAAGCAGCCTTTTGGTAAGTAACCTTTCAGCTCTTGCAGCGGACCTTTCGAATGATTTGAAACAGCTTGAGATCCTTGGTAACTATCTGTCAACCAAAGAAAATCCAAAGGCGAACTTGGTCAAGAATTACCGTAATACTCAAGATAATATTCAAAGAGCGAGAGAAAAATACATCGTTCTTTTTAATGACGCTTTAGATTTGGACCCTAATGTTTTGAGAAATGCATTGGATTCCCACCTTGAAGCGCTGAAAAAACAACAGTTTCATACTCAATATGAAGCAACAACTGTGATGAAAGCTCAGTTACTTGACTACTTGAGTTCCAGAGTTTCTAACTCGCCTAAGTGGCTCGAGGAGTTAGGTGAGGTAGTAAAGCTTGAAGTGAAAGCAAATAACAATGGTAGTGTTATCTAATCTGAGTTGCTTATTTATTGGGCTAACTTTCAACTAAGCCAATGGGCAGCGCACTCAGCGCTGCTGCATACTCCCCATCAACAGAAGTGAAAATCGAGAGAACTTTTGTTCATTATTCGATGAGTTAGCAATAGCTCATTGAAGCACCCTCAAATACTGCGAGCCTTTGGTTTACGGTGTTTAAGTTCAACCATTACATCGAACTACAATATTTACCTGTAAAACTTTCAAACAAAACGATTGCTGACTAAAGAACTGGCAGAGGGTTGTCTGTAACTGACGTTTGTAAAAATACAGAGCTAATTTGAGATCCTTTTATATCAAGTGCTACAAGTAGCACCTTGCTTTACTTCCAATCTATTTCCTATTTCTTTCCTAATCCATTAACTAATTGATATTAAATAGCTTATTGGTTTGTGAATTTTCCAAATATCGGCCTCTGGCATCTGCCATTATCGCCTTAACCTTATGTCTATCGGGCAAACAAGCAAACGCCTGATGTAAGGTGAACTCTGGCTGCAGACAGATTTTACCTCTCCTTTAAAAACAGAATGAGAGGAATTTACTATGTCTTTTAAAATAGAAGCATGTAATTTAAATAATATTGATGTCGCAGTTAAAACGTTGAAAGAAAACTATGTGGAAAACTTTCCAGCTATCAGAGTTACTAAAGATAAAATCTTAGGTAAAGGTATTTCTCTATACCTACTTAGTGATATAAGCCAAGTTCCACATAATCCAATAGCGACTTTTGGACTGAGCAGTGCGTATGAAGATGAAGATGTTTGGAAAGAAGTAAGGGCATCATTAAGCGATGACTTTGACCCTAAAAAGGATGCAGTTGTCGGCCAGCTTAGTATATCGAGTAAAGATGTCGCAATTACCAGAGTCGTTTATGGCCTGTTATTAGATAAAGCACAACAGATGGGTTATGAGCGGTTGTTTTTTATCCTGAGAGGAAATGTTGATTTTTATAAAAAGTTATTTAACGCTATACTGATTAAAAGTGATTGCAACTATGATATTGGGGTTGATAGAAAAATATCTGCTCTAGTTGTTGAAACGAAAGAGATAAAGCAAAGGGGCCTTCGCTTCCTAAATCGAAACTTATCATCTTGCTTTAATAAGAGTGATAGTCTAATTAAAAGGGAAATTATGAATAAATCTCATTGGGATGAATATAGTAGTGCATTTGACTCTATTATTACTCCACCACAGGTTGAACTTTATAATACAATTGCTCCGCTGTTGTCAGGAGTTGTACTGGATGCTGGATGTGGAAATGGAAACTTAGCCGCTTTTGTTAATGGTGAGGTTTCTACTTATCACGGCGTCGATACATCTCTTGATATGGTGCAAAAAGCCAACGCCAATTTGCAGAGACTGAAAGAACCACAGCGATTTCAAGCATTTCATGTCCAACTAGAAGAGTTTGTTAATACGCATCAATACGACGTGATTACATTAATAAACAGTGTTTACGCGATGGATAATCCGTCTTTGGTTTTTAAACACTGCTATAACTTACTTGCTCCGGGTGGTCTGTTAATTATCGCAAACCCCAATGAAAACATGACAAAATCTCACATGGAAATGATGATTGAGTTGTATGAATCGCAATTTAGTGGCAATCCTGCTGTTGCAGACTTTAAGAGATTGAATTTACAATTTGTCACACAATACCAACATTCGTTTTATACTTTAGATAAAGTTGAAGGTTGGCTAGAACAAGCTGGACTGTCTGTAACAAACCGAGACTGCACTCACTTTCATGGTGCAATGAATTTAATCGTAGCTAAAAAGTAGGAAAATAAAAATGCGCTATCAAGATCTAGTCGATTTGTTGAATGCTTCGAATCAAGCAGAATACACTGCAAGTTTTTATCGTGCCATATCACATATCGGATTTGATAGCGCAATTTATGGTTTTTTGCCAAGCCATGAATTTGTTAAACACTTGAACCAAATGCCTATCATACTAGCCACCGAAAACGCCCCTCTCGATTATTTAAAGTACTATCAGGAAAATGAAATTTTTAAGCCTGAGACAGATATCTTCGTAGCTAAAATACTTGCTGGTCATCGAGAGCCAATAAACTGGTGGCGGGACCTACATGGTTTCAACCCCACAGAGTTACAAGTTGCTACCTTGACCCATGCAAAAAACGAATTTGGTCTCAATAACGGTTTTGTCGTCCCGCTCATGTGTGACCACAGAGGCTACGCTTGTGTTACTTTGTATAGCAATTTAAGTGATAAAGACTTTAATCATCTGGTACAGGAAAATGAAGAACAAATCGGGTTATTTTGCTCGGCGTTGAACAGCAAAATCTTCTCAGATCCAAACTTAGTTGCCGAGTTATACGACAATTATATAAAAATGAGCGATACAGAGCGTCAAGTGATGCGATACTTGGTTTCGGGGAAACCGATGAAGCAAATTGAAGATCATATTGGAATAACCTATCGCTACGCTGCAAAAGTAATTGATAAATTTAGAAAAAAGCATGGAAATGTGCCAAAAGATAAATTGCTCTATTCGCTAGGGCACTACTTTAGTTGATTTAACGCTAGTATTTCATATCTGTAAGCCAGCGGGAAGTTGCCACCACGCAATAGGCTAGCGATTTCATAAGAATCAATCTTATCATTTTTGGCTTTGCCACCATGAATGGTTTTCATATTAAGGGCATGACCAAGCACAAAATCAATATCATGTTCAGCACTTAAATCACTGACCCAATATCAGCAATGCATGCACTCGACACCAACAACAATATCTTCAAGGTATGGGGTAATTAAGCTAAGTAATTCAGTTTTGTTGACTTTTATTTTTTGATGAACAACTTTATTGCCATGCTAATCAAGAATGCACACATATAAAATGCGTGCATGAAGGTCAATTCCACAATAATATTTGTGAAAAGTAGTATAGAATTTCATTGGGCTTTCTCCTTTTGGTTTGTTCCTCTTGAAGTTTAACTGTTCGCTAAACTTCGGGGAGAAGGTTCAGTACGTATCAAGGCCATTATGGGTAGGACGCAAACGCTTGGCTTGCATTCATTTAGCCAAGCATTTATGCGTCCATTAGTAAGGCGTTAGAAAAAATTAAGTAGGAGGCATCATGACTTTCCCTGAATATGGTGGGGCGCGATTTTCAGCTGCTGACGTTGAGGAATACCTAACTGAATTGGCAGAGAATGGATGGCTGGTCTCGACGAGAAAAGCGGGAAAAGGATATGTTTTGGAACCCAGCGAAGAAACTAAAATTGATATTTTGCACAACCCGAGGACAAACGAGTGGGTGATACAGGTATCACCTGATATCGAGGAAAAACTACCTTTTTCATGTGTTCGTTTACTAAATAGTATGCATAACTTTCAGCAGTGCATAGCAGAAGCTGCGGAGTACCTTGGTGTAGATCTTAATCACCCGCCGATTAGTTATCGCCTTGAGTCAGCAAAACCTGCAACTAATAGAATGAGCCTAGCTAAAATGACTTGCCATTCGAAGGTTGAGGGAATATTTGATCCTTATTTTGATAACAAGGCTATTGCAACCCTCATGACCTTGATTGGTTTGGGAATGAGAGTAGATGAAAAGTTAAGAATTTTGACATCTAGTCAGGCAAAAAAACGTCTCACAGAAGATATGCTTGAATCGTTTCGTAAGGAATTTGACTTACTCCCCGAGGTTC
Source organism: Pseudoalteromonas sp. Of11M-6 (assembly GCF_022347905.1). Taxonomy (NCBI): domain Bacteria; kingdom Pseudomonadati; phylum Pseudomonadota; class Gammaproteobacteria; order Alteromonadales; family Pseudoalteromonadaceae; genus Pseudoalteromonas; species Pseudoalteromonas sp. Of11M-6. Next base: position 17,484 of record NZ_JAKRFW010000061.1, read on the forward strand.
GTTTGGTAGGTGCAAAGTCTCATAGACGCTTTTTCTTGCTAGCGAACGCCGAATCATTAATTATTGGTCCTAGCTTAAATTCTCTTGACCATAATGAAGTATTGATTCGTGAAAGCTCACCACAAGATGCTGATTTTTTTGAAATACAATGGAAGCAAGCAATTTGTTCTTTCTAACAAATGTAGGTAAGGGACGCTCCTCGCGTCGCGCCCCTGCTGCAAGTGTTACCGAGCGTCAGCTTTCATAAAGCAAGAATTGTTGATGTTTAGGTAACCAAACGACTCTTGCTGGTACAAATCCGACCTTCTGCTCTAACTCCAAACTGTCCATATACGAGTTAGGTGAACGTCCGCTTTTTGACACACATACAACAGTTAGGTTTAATTTAGCCCTGTTATTCTGGTTTATTAACGTCTGGTGGTTTAGCTGTGGTCTCTAATTAAGTCAACTATGGCTAGGTTTTATGGCCCACTCATCAAATTGTGCATGAGTGGGCCTGCTTTATTTTAGTTTGTTGAGCGATCACTTACGATAGGTGATGGCGGGTTTTTGGGCTTATTACTCTGGTGTAGCATAAAGTAATATTGTTGGCGTTCATTGGGTTGATTATTGATATCAATACGTGCAACTCCTGCTATTACGTCTAAACCATCGGCACTCTTCACCAAGGGGTAGTCGTTTGGACCGAGAGAGAGTAGGGATACTCTGTTGAATACCAAAGTCTCTACATTCTGAACTGTTTGATGTTGGTTATCTTCACCGACATCAAAATAATGGTTGCCGCCGTATACATCTTTTCCAATGTTACGCATAAATGCCCCCATACTGATAAGGAAGTTGTTTTCAACTTCAATGCCTTTTAGCCCATAGAACAGCTCATGCTCACCGACAAATACAATTCTTCCCCCCTGTGCAGCAAATTGTTTTAAGCGACTGACTTCATCCGGAGAATATGAGTTAAGTGGAGTCCAGAGTACGATAAGTTTTATTTGTGGGTCATCAAGATCCCAATCTTCTAGAGACTGATATGTAATAACTTCAAAGCCTAAATCTTCCCAAGTACTGTACAGGTAATTAATAGATTGGCATGACCAACTGCAGCGAGAATCATGAGATCGATCTAGGACTATTTTAGAACCTTGGGCACGGAGGCTGTTTCCTGAAAAACTGGCTAGGTTTTTCGCAAATTGCGTGTTATCAGCTTTGTAAATCCGCTCATCATCTAGAATATTGACATCATTGAATACGATTAAATCTCCACCAGCTGCAGGTGCGACGTTACTGTCAAACGTAAAACCAATAATTGAATTTGCTCGGCTCCCCTGACTATCTGTCGCATAGAGTATAATGTTGTTTTCACCTTGAACAAAAGACTCCGCTGGTTGAGTGAGTGCGAAACTGCCACTATTAAGCGCAAAGCTAATGTCTCTTTTAGCTTCTCCATTTATAGAAATAAATAATTTGGCGATACTTGATTGAACTGTTTCAATCTTGCCTTCTATTAAGATGTTACTACTCAAAATTGCGCCAGGTGTTGGAGACAATATTGTGATTTGTGGTGGAACTTTTAATGTTAACTCAGATGTTGGCTCCGAAATTGCACGATAAGCGCTTAAATCGCTTTCGTTTCCTGTTAAAGCAACATCTATGATACATGCTTCAAGCCTGCTTTTTATGCTTACATACTTTTGGCACAATTCTTTAACCCGTTGATATTCCGCACTACCAATTTGTGCCTCTAACCTCGCTTGAGTTAACAATGTTCGTGGAAAGTTAAGGTCAACGAAGCTTTCAGGGGTCTCATCATTGAAGTAGTCGAACAAAGAGGATTCGGATGTTACACGCCAACTATTGCCGTAAATATCATAAAGTTGATTGAAGTTACCTTTGTCTTCAATTTGATTGCCGTTAGCATCCGTTAAGTCATTGTCGACGTTGCCATCAAAGTATCCTAGTAACCCATTAACGCTGCCTGCACGAGAGTTTGGTAAAAGCACTTCTGTCTCGACAAACTCACCCCGCCGATACACTTTTAGTAATGAGGTGTCTGGCCAAGTTATTTCGTAATGACGATTATTTTGTTTAAAGATACTTGCTTGATTAGAAAACTCACTAGCACCGTTATTCAATGTTTGTAATTGACCATCAATAAGCACGGCAAGGCCTTCATCATTGGGGTAAAAGGTGACTCTTGTTCCTGCGACATTTGCGGCGACAGCGGCATTGAAAGACACGTGTTGATTGCCAGGGACTGCGACATAACGGCCCTGAATCTCAAAAGTGTCGATATTGGACTTGGCTAAGATATACTCACCAACGCCATTAAATCCATAGTTTAAGCCGTCAAACGTACGTAAGTTTGGGTCTCCTGTGACACGAGCCTGCTTGCGCGGGTTGCCTAGGTTGTCGTCAATTGGGTTGCTACCATCTACGGGCTCACCACTGAGCAGAATTAATTGAACTGGTTGGTTGGTGTCCTCGGTAACAGTGATTGTAATGCGCTCTGGTTGAAAACCCGATTTAGAAGCGATCACATGATAATCACCAACTGCGAGTGGTGGAGAACTAAAGGCGCCACTGGTATCGGATGATAATTGTTGAGAAAACCCAGTGCTTACGCTTGTTAGTGACACATCAGCGTCTGATATGGGGCTACCGTCAACGTCGGAGATAGCACCTGTAAGCGTATTGAATTGAGTTTCAAATGGGCATACTTCAGAGCCCCAAATTGGTTGCTCCAAATCATAAAGAGGAATCTTTTTCTTCTTAGCTTTACTTGTCAGCCCAAGAATATCGCCTACAAAGCCGTAATCTAGGTTGGCATTAACTCCTAATCCTACTGAGAGTTCAAGTTTACAATTTGGCTCATGATCTGCGCTTTTGTAGTTTGCTTTAGCAGCATATTTTGCATATGGGCCCATTGCTAACCCTGCTCCAGGGCCATCTAACTCTATCTTATTCCCAAATGGTAATGGTACAGACAACTCGTAAGCAGAAAGCATAAACTGTAGCTCTGCTTTTACTTTTGCTGATGTTTCACCTGATAGTTCGTATTCAGGTCCAATTTGAGATATGACAGGCACAAAGCTGTGAGCTGGGCTCAGTTTTTCGTTTTGATATTTGAATCCGGTTCTATAGTTTCCTGATGCACTAATACCCATCTTTAAATTTGCTTTACCAGCAACAATAACATTAGCGCCAAGTTGTGGGTGTAATTTGACGTTTAAAAATAAAGGAATAGGCCCCACGAATAGCTTAACATTTTTGTTAATAATGGGATTGAATACCTTGCTTTTGTTCAGGCCTCCTTTGTAACTGTAGTTCGCTTTTAGATAAGTATTAGTGAGGTAATCTGCTTGAGCAATTGTAGAAAAGTGAGTTACCTCACCACGAATAATTGAAAACTCTATTCCTATCTGAGCGCTTGAGTTCATCTTTAGTTCTACAACAGACGTGACTTCAGGGCTTAGTTTTTGTTGCAGCGTTCTTGAGAACGTTAAGATAGGAACATCTACACTCGACTGTACTGTATTATTAGCAGTTGAAATCGACTGATTAAGTGTCGCTGCTTGGTTCGTGATAACAAGGTCTAGTTTAACGTCTGCATCTGGAAAGGCTTTGTGTAATGGTGCTTGCGAGGTAGTTAAAATATTACCATTAATATCAAGAACCTCACGCATAAACCCGGTGTCACCATCAGTGGTGACACCGACTATAATATCACCGACTTGTATGTCGCTTAACGCACCTGCGGTGAGTGTGAGCCTACCCATCTCTGGGGTAATTTTTACTCCCGATTGGCCATCAACGATGAAGGTTGTGTAACCGTCAACGGCTCTTGTTGCCGGCTTCAATTCGCTGCTCGGGTCTAATGTAGCGATGACTTCAGCATCTTCAAGCGGTTGCTCATCATGGTCACCTGTGTAGTCAACAAAATCTATTGCTTCAGCAACTCCTACATTGGCGCTTGCAGAGGTAGAGTAGCCCGATTTATCTGAGACTGTGACCGTAAACTCAAGGTTATCTCCAGTGTAGTCTTCAGGGATTTTTAGTGAAGCAAAATCAGGTTTATCGTTATCAATGTTAAGCTCTATATCTGTTGATTCTTCCCATACGATGCTGTCAATTTCAACGGCACTCGATATATCTGCTTTTAATTGTGCCCACGACCCTTTCGCGATGCTCTGAGGTACTTGCAATTGAATCGTTATGTTGTTCAGGTTGTTTACGGTGACAACTACCTGATCAGTAGCACTTCCTCCTTCATCATCAATAACTGTTAATTCGAAGCTTAACTCCTCGTTTTCTGTGACATCTGGAGCCACAAATGAGGAAATTGCGTTGCTTTGGTCCGATAGCAAAACTGGGGGGCCTGAAAGTTGCTGCCACTGGTAGCTTTTAATCACCCCATCGTTATCTGTGCCACTACCGTGTAATGTGACGGTTGCCTTTTCATCGACCGTTTGATTTTCTCCTGCTTGAGCAATCGGTAGGTTGTTCGTTGGTTTATTTATATCGTTATCTGAGTCCCCACCACATGCGACTAAAGCGCCTGTTAACAACGTAATTAGGGTTGTGCGTAGAGGAATGTATTTATGTAGATCCATAACCATCCTTATGTATTTGAGCGAGAGCAAGTTGCTTTGAAAAAATAAGAATGCGTGAAAAAAACAGCATGAGACAGGGTCGAAATTTCCACCTTGTTCAGTATCGGTTCATTGAATAAATTAACTAGGTGTTAGTAAAATCAAAAGGGTTATGGACATGGAACACGGCACTATATCACAACAATCTACAGGAAAATCTATATCAGGCGTTTGGAATTTGCCTTTACTGCTTTGTTTGCTCTTTCTGATAGTGCAGCTGGCTGGGTGTAATGCGATGCACACTGCGGTGAAAAAGCGAGATTTAAGAGTTGAAACTAAAATGAGCGACTCTATATTTCTAGATCCAGTCAGTCAGGACAAGCGCACAGTGTTTTTGCAACTCAGAAACACATCGGATAAGCAGGATTTAGTCATCGCTCACGAGATACAAACTGCATTATTGTCAAAAGGCTACAAGGTTGTTAATGACCCAGATGCAGCGCACTTTTGGATCCAAGCGAATATTCTCAAAGCTGGCAGAACAACCGCTGATGAAAATCGAGGAATTTTAGCCCAAGGCTATGGTGGGGCTGTAGCGGGTGCTATTGTTGGTGTTCAGTTTGGTAGTGGTCGAGGACAAGCTGCTGCTGGCTTGCTTGGCGCAGCTGCGGGCTTTGTTGCTGATGCAATGGTGGAAGACGTTTATTTTAATATTGTTACTGACTTACAGGTTTCTGAGCGCGCGAAATCGGGTGTCGAAGTACAAGAAGGTAATAGAGCTAAACTAAAGCAAGGTAACTCAGGCTATAAATCGGTGACTTCAAACGAGGTGACCGACCGTAAAAAGTATCAAACACGGATCGTTTCTACAGCGAATAAAGTAAATCTAGAATTTGTTGAGGCTCGACCTAAGCTAGTTCAAGGTTTAGTAAATTCTATTTCGGGTCTGTTGTAGCAAGGTGTGCGGTAATAATGGAAATATAGTATTAGCATGGATGTGAGGCGCCAATACTATATTTCCAGCTATTTTTAACTGTTATCGGTCGCTTTTTACAAATACTGCAACCAAGGTGATGGATCAACGTGTTTTTAGTGGTTAATTCATTTTGTAGGCCAATACAATACCCCAATCAAAGTGGTCAACGCTTAAATATTCCCCATGATTTGTGCCTAATAATAATTTGGCTAGTGTGTAACGTAAAAGTAGCGCGTACAAATGCAGAAAATAAAGGTGTGCTGGGAACCGAGCCTATTCTCTTGGTGCACGGGTTACGTTTTTGCGTAGCCTTTCTAGCATAGCTAAGCTTAAATTCATTGCAGCGAATGTGATGAGAATAAAGTGAAGTGATGGTGGGCACTTCGTCACATTAAATACCGACCTTGCTTTCGGCATCACTGAGCTAAAGTGTCACCATGCCACCGTTTTACCGTATATATTCCCGCCTTGTAACAGCACAAACAGCATGAGGAAAATACTACCAAGTGTCACTGCCGCGCGCTCAAGCAAGTGAGAGCTTTCGACCAAAGACACAAAAAAAGCGTCAATTGACAATTTATTAAATAACAACAATACGCGGTAGTATGTTATATTGTATCAAAATTTAAATTCCAGAAAATAGAGATACCAGTGAACAAAAAATTACTACTCTCACTCATTTTGGTGGCTAATGGCACCACTGCGCAAGAATCAGCTTCAAATCGTAGCCCAAACGGGGAGATAGAGCATATAGAGATTAAACAGTTTCGGCAGCCCTATCGTGGTAATGTACCTTTAGTTCAAACGCCTCAAGCAGTCGATACCATTAGCTCAGAACTGCTTGAAAGCGAAAGTATTACTCGCTTTATGGAAGCGTTAGAACTCACACCGAGTGTTGTTAGGCAAAATAACTCTGGAGGCATGTTTGATAGCTTTGCTATCCGTGGTTTCTCGGGTGATGAAAATAATCCATCAGGTTATCTTGTCAATGGTTTTAATTCTCGAGGCTACAACGGCAATAGAAGTACAGCCAATATCGAAACCATTGAAGTCATGAAAGGTCCAGGCTCTGCGTTATATGGGCAAGGGGAGCCCGGTGGCACTATCAATATCATTACCAAAAAGCCTCAGTTCGAAGAGCAAGGTTATATTCAAGCAACGTTTGGTAATTACAGTAAAAAACAGTTTGAATTTGATTACACAAACTCAGCTACCAAAGAAACTGCTTATCGACTAAATGGCGCATATGAAGATTCAGACACACATAGGAACCATGTTTCAATCAATAGCTTGCACTTATCGCCGTCGGTACTGTGGAATATTTCTGATGACACGAGTCTGAGCTATGAAATGGAAGTACTCGATCAGAAAAAGCCGTTGGATAGAGGTGTGTATATTCTAAATAATAACTTTGATGACGTTAACACGGACGCTTTTTATGGTGATATTCGTGATGGTGCGCACCAAGTTGAAGCCTTAGGTCATCAGTTAGTGTTAAATCATAAGTTAAGCAATGATTGGCACATACTCACCGGGTTTGCTTATCGAGATTCTTCATTTAAAGGTGTATCTTCAGATACCGAATTATCAGATGGTCGACAGCTGATATACACCGACGAGAGCCTACTTTCTCGTCAAAGACGTGCTCGAGACTACCAGGCTTTGGATGTTTCTGCGCGTATTGAACTCAGTGGTGAAATTGAATTAGGTAGTGTAAAGCACAACATTCTAGTGGGCGTTGATCACTATAATTTTGACATTGATACTGATTATAAAGTATGGCGTACGGCATGGGGGTCGGGCGATACCACCTATAGCATTAACCCAAATAACCCAGACTACACGCAAACACAACCAGAACCTGTATTAAAAACGTTGACCGAAGAAAACCAAAAAGGTCTTGGTATTTATGCTCAAAACTTGATCGAACTGACCGAAAAATCGAAAGTATTAGTGGGTGTCCGTGTTGATAAATTTGAGCAAGACATTCTTAACCTTCGTAGTGATGAAGCGCAAAGCCAAGAGCAAACCGAGTTTACGCCACGCTTGGGTTTTATTTATAACGCGAATGACAAAGTTAATCTGTACACAAGTTACGCAGAAGGGTTTAGGCCAAATCCAGGTTTAGATTCTAATCGTAATGCGTTTGAACCAGAGGAAACTAAATCATTTGAGATTGGCGCTAAATGGCAAGGTGTTGCGGATCGTTTCTCGGGTAGCATTGCACTTTTTGATGCGCAAAAAACCAATATGCTTACCGCTGAACCTGACACCGGCTTATCGGCAACCTTGGGCGAAGTAGAAAGCCAAGGTATTGAATTTCAATTAACGACTGAATTAACCGACGATACTGTGCTCGCGCTTGCTTATGCTTATACCGACGCAAAAACCGCAAATGATGTGATTAATGCAGACTGGGGCGTGCCTATTCCCAAAGGCTCACGTTTGATTAATGTTGCAGACCATATTGGTCATGTTTCACTGAAGCATTACACCACACTTTTAGGAAAAGAATCCTATCTTGGGGCAACCGTGAATTATGTGGGTGATCGTCTGGGCGAAACAACAGACGCAAACTTCATTTTGCCATCCTATACGCTAGTTAATTTATCGGCATCGGTTGAATTAAATGACAAGGTAAGTGTGAAACTGGACATCAACAACCTGTTTGATAAGACCTATTTTGAAAACTCCTATCACAAACTATGGACCATGCCGGGATCACCTACAACATACAGCGCAAGTGTGAAGTATCAGTTTTGATCCCTAATACGAGCGTAAAGTCTTAGCATATTTTAAGTCTTCTGCTTGTCGAGAGAGTAACAGTCTGAGTCATTTTACTTGGACTGTTTTTTCGTTTTTAACACGAGAAAGAGTGTAATGAATAATCTTCAAAACAGTAAAACACGGTTGTCTTCTATCGATATACTGCGTGGCATCGTGATGTTATTTATGTTGGTTGACCATGTGAGAGAGCGGTTTTTCTTGCATGTACCAGTTCTTGATCCAATGGACATTCATACCACGAGTCCAGAGTTGTATTTTACCCGTTTAAGTGCCCATTTTTGTGCGCCTATTTTTGTCTTTTTGACAGGTTTATCGGCTTGGTTGTATGAAAACCCCGCAAACGGTGCGAAGCGGTCGGCCCAATCATTTCTTTTAAAGCGTGGCCTATTTTTAATTTTACTTGAAATGACACTGGTTAATTTTTCTTGGTTTGGCGCGTATCAAACACTGTACTTGCAAGTTATTTGGGCAATTGGCGTCAGTATGGTGGTATTGGCACTGATGGTCGCTTTACCTCGTAGTGTGATAGCAATATTGGGTGTAAGTATTGTGGCTGGTCATAATTTATTGTCGCCCATCGAGTTTGCACCGAATGAAATAGGCTATACCGTTTGGACTATTCTGCATGACCGAGGTTATTTAGTCGCAGATGCTGTTGTTAACGTAAAAGCGTCTTATCCGGTTTTACCTTGGATTGGCGTTATCTTGTGCGGCTATGCGGTAGGGCCTTTATTTTCAGGCTCAGTGTCATCGCAAGCACGTAAAACCATTTTATTGCAAAGCGGAGCAGCGCTATTAGTAGGGTTAGTGATTTTAAGAGGGTTAAATCTATACGGTGAAACACTTGATTGGTCTCAACAGGCAACAACACTTCTCACCACGATGGACTTTTTTAACTTTACTAAATATCCGCCGTCTCTCGATTTTATTTTACTTACCTTGGGAGTTGGTGCATTCGTATTAGCGTTTTTAGAGACTAATGCGCTCAGAGTATTAGAGCCAGTTCGAGTATTAGGGTCAGCGCCAATGTTTTTCTACATTACGCACCTATACGCGCTACTTGTTCTTAGTATATTGGCACAATGGCTATTTGGTACGAATCAGCACTATGGTAGCAGTCAAACTGCATATTTTGGCTTTTATCATGTTTGGCAGATATGGCTATTCGCAATGTTTTTAAGCGTGCTTTTATACCCATTATGTAAATGGTTTGCAGGTTATAAACGGAAAACATCGGCGCGATGGGTAAAGTATTTTTAAATATGTAAATACTGTTTAAGTTGTTGTTTTTATATAAACGAAGTGGGTGGCAGACAGAGCCAATAAGCGAATAGCAGACACCCATCATAATATAGATGCGAATTGTGGTGGGTGCCTGTGTAAGTCTCTGATTGCATACAGCCACAAAGAAAAAAGCCATCAATTTCTGTTGATGAACTGATGGCTTAAACCGACCTTGTATTAGTTAAATTTTGAGCAGTGCTTTTCATTTGCTTCTTCAATAGCTTCTTTTTGAAGTTGATACTGTCACCTTCCCATAAAATGAGACATGCATAATTGGAGTTTTCTGCAATCATTAAAGCAGGAGACTAACTATGAAAAAATCACGTTTTACCGAAT
>NZ_JAKRFW010000062.1:0-26104 GCF_022347905.1 Pseudoalteromonas sp. Of11M-6
CACGGTTAAACGCCTAGACGAGGTCACCCCAAAAATCGACCAGCATATGCAACAAGCCGCCCAAGAAATCGGACAGCGAGTTAATAAAGCACTGGATGAATATCAAGGCCAATCACCAATTCGAGGCGTTACCGATAAGCCCACCAAAGCCAAAGCCGATGAATTGGAACCACCAAAAGGGAATGAGCTGCCGGGGACTGCAATAAAACGTATGCCGCAACATAAAGTAGCTTGCTTTAAGAAGAACGATAAAGGCACTGTACAAGAATACGACCGACAGTTAGAAGGCCAAATGAAAGGGCTTAATAACATGACAGTAAAAGAATACCTTGATAATCGCGACGCTTTTAAAAAGATTGGACGAAAAGGAACTGGGAAAGCACAAAAGAAAGCAAGAGAAGACTTTAAGAACGAACTTATTTTAAAGTACGAGGAAAAGCTTATTAATAGCGGTGAGTATTTTGGAGATGAAGCCATCAAGCAAGCCAAGCAGCTCGCGAGTAAAGATATGAAAACCCTTCATGCGCTACATAACCCTGATATGATAGCGGGCGGATTAGATGAGGTCGTTGAATTAGGGGATGCAAGTGTGAACCAATCTATTGGCGCGCAATGGAATAATAACGGCTTTGACGACAACGGTATGAAGACTACATCGAGTCGAGTTGAAATAATGGATATTGAGGCAAAAAAGGCACTCTCTACACTTGGTCCCGATACAAAGTTAAATATGAACCTACATAGGTGTAAATAATGAATAAGTTTTTTGACAATTTTTATAACTATAAAGGTTTTGGGCCGGCTACCCACTCAATTGAAACCTCACAGGAGGTTTTGGACTTTTATCATGATAAATTACCCAAAAAATTACTCGACTACTGGCTAGAGTATGGCTTTTCCAGTTGGGGGAAAGGCATATTCTGGACCGTAAATCCAAAAGAGTATGAAGAAGCTTTAGCGTATTGGTTGCGCGGTACTGAGTTCGAAGAGAGACAATTACGAGGGGTTGATAAGTACCACGTAATCGCAATTGGAGCTTTTGGTCGAATGTTTATTTGGGGTGAAACATCGGGTCAAAGTATTAAAATCAACCCAGGTTATGCAATGATTTTACCTACCAACAAAACTGAAGACCTTAATAAGTTTGGCTCTGAACGATGTATAGAGTTATTTTTTGCTACGATGTCAAAGGACCTTGTTGATGAGAAAGACCTTGATGATAGGCTTTTATTTGAACGAGCTTTGGAGAAGTTAGGTCCTCTAGAAAATGGAGAAATCTATGGCTTTGTGCCAGCTCTTGCCCTTGGTGGCGAACCTAAGCTTGAGAATCTTCAAAAGGTAAAAGCCACGGAACATTTAGCTTTCTTAGCAGACCTTGGAGAGAAGCGTGTTATGGCCGATATCGTTGCGCTATCTAACCAATTACCCCATAACCAATAGCACTTTTTTAAGTCCTTTAAATACATAGGTGTTGCAAGGCTAGGTTCAATCATCTTCCTAGCCTACACTTCTCACCAAATTTCTTTTGCTGCTTTCGTTTTAAAAATGACGCACTATGAAACAATAAACGTCGATTGGCCAATTCCCGAAGGTTTGGTTTATCCTAAGTGAGATGATGATGAGCGTACTAATCAATTTGATCGAACAGAAAAACAAAATAGAAGAATCGAAATACCAAGAAGGTTTTTTACTTCCTCCTGCAACTGAGAAACAACTTATAAAGCTGCAAGAAAACTCATTAAGATTGTTTAAGAGGAAAATATCAGACCAGTTTATAGAATTATTAAAAATTTCAAATGGTTTTTCTGTAAATGGTTTAAACGTGTATGGTGCAAACACCATCGAAAGTCCAATTTATCTACCAGGTATAATTGAAGCCAATGAATCATTTTATGAAGAGTACTCCCTGAAGCAATTTATTGCATATGCTGATGAAAACATGAGTCGTGTAGTTTTCAATTTGAACACCTGACTCTATGCTGTCATAGATAGAGTTACTTGGGAAATAATTGATGAGTATGAAACGTTTGAAGAAGCGTTACTTGCATTAATTGAGGAGAGTTGTGTGTTTGAATAATGCATACCAACTCAGGATTACATGAAAAGTTACCCGCTTCAATCGGTGACTGCCAGTCTACGTGTTAAGCGGGTAAATTGAGAAGCTCTGTAGTGCTTCTTATCAATGCCCTAGTTGATCGAGTAAGTCCATTACTTCAACGCTGGCATGTTCCATTTGGTTAAGCTGTTTTACTGCGCCTTGAGAATCGCCTGCTTTAAACTTTTTCATTGCTTCTACACCAGCTCTATGGACTTCTTTATGCGGAGCTTCTAGGCGTTTAAACGCGTTGTGACCGCCAAACTTTTGGGCGCCATCGCCACTAAACCACTTGCCTAAGCGGCACATCGTATGATCGGCAAAGTCGCTGATATTTTTATGGCTATTGCCAATAATAACGTTGTATACGTCTCCTTTCCAAACGACATGATCAAGCTTTACGGTCTGGATAAAGGTTTGAGTAGTAGAAACCAAAATGGTGTCTTTCATTGAATCACAACAACTTACAATCCCTTCGTATTCATCGTTTAAGTGTCCAATACTGTCAGATAGCGTGATATTAGACGCTTGAATTTCTTCTACAGCACTCACGGTTGTGTGAGTTGTATCGATGATTTTTTTGACTAAATCGGAGACTTCGTTAGCGGATTCATTGGTATTGGTTGCCAGTGCGCGTACCTCATCGGCGACAACCGAAAAGCCACGGCCAGCTTCACCCGCTCGGGCTGCTTCAATAGCAGCATTAAGCGCTAACAGATTCGTTTGATCTGAAATTTTTGAAATCGTCGTAACAAAGGTATTAATACTATCTGCCATCTGCGATAGGCCAGAAATATTGGTGGTCATTCTGTCCATATTACCGCCGAGCTGCTCCATTCCCGTGAGTATTTTACGCAATGCGGTTTCAGATTTAGAAAAGGCGGAGTTTACTTGCTCAATTGAATGGCTTTCTTCTTCAATACTCATAAAGCTCGCAAGAACGGTTTCGCGGATCCCTTGCACTTGGCTTAACCCAGTCAATGCACACTGCAGTAGTTGATTGTCAGTATTATCATTGAGCGCAGCTTGTGAGCTTACAACTTCTTGTTTTAACGACTCATTTTCAGCAACTAATTGCGCATTCGCATGTTTTAAACTGGCAATCTCTTGTTGCGCGGCTAATAAGGCTTGTTGGGTTTCATTGTTTGTAAATAGTTTTGCAAACACGTTATTTTCCCTTGTAACTTGATATTAACGCAAGCTTAGCAATCATTGGAAAATAGTGCTACTTCTTTAGCTTTTAAAAAAGCTATAAATTTAGAGAAGTTAGCGTAGAATTGTAATTGGATTTTGGTGCGCTGAGCGTCATTGAAATTTAACCAATAAAACAGTGCTAAGTGTTATCCTCGAGCACTAGATCTGAGTGATTTACCGCGCTTATCGCCATACATATGCTCATCGGCTTCGTGGATGATAAGATCAGCTTGTTTAGCTGGGTCAACTTTGACCATTCCAATACTGACGTTAATTTTGTAATCGTGTAATCCCTTTAATAATGCCGCTCTTACTTCGTCTGTATCCGGAAGCACTGCATTAATATAGGCAATAAATTCGTCTCCCCCGATACGAAAGCTGTAATCTAAGCCAAAGTAATCTTTCATATTCTGCGTAAACTTAATCAAAACCTCGTCGCCAATATGATGGCCATAGTTGTCATTCACTTGCTTAAAATTATCTAAATCGAGGTAGAGTAGCCATTGATCATCAAAGCGGTGTGTTTGCAAGCCTTCAAAACATGCGCGACGACTACCCACGCCTGTCATCGCATCATGGTCAGCTTCATACCGCATCCGCTCTTCTAACAATCTTCTTCTCTCTACTTCTTTTTTTAGCTCTGTAATGCTGGCTCTTTTATTGGTGATCATGCAGTAAAAACCAAAGCTGATGAGTAAAAAGCCGATATTTTTCAAAGAAGTGTCAAAGTTAAGTAAGGGAATGGAAAAACCGTCGGTGAAATTATCAATAATATCAAGGAGTAGGCCCGCACAATACACAAGTAGGGCAATGCGTAAGAACGAATTTGCGATTTCTCTGGTGATCAAATTGAACAAAGTGAAAGAAATGCCGAACCAGAACAACTCTTCGTAGCTCTCGTATTCGTAGTGACCAATATAGTACATGTAGCCACCAAAAAAGATGATGGCTATCCATATAACTAAGGGTGGTAACGCGCGTTTGATCAAAATACTTTGGCTTCTGGTGCTTCAGTTATCTTTAGTTATAGTTAATTGAGCTTCAGAAGCAAGCCACTTATGCGCTTAACTCAAGTGCTTGAGCAATCATAAATAGATGACTAACAAAAACGAGAGAAGTCAGCACCGTTCGCATTTTTTGATAGTCTTTATGATAGTCACTCCAGCGGGATGAACTGCGCTCTATAAAATATACGAGCCAATATGCGATAGCGAGATAGAGAAGCAACCATTGTGGTGCTGCAATACTAAGTAGGGGGTAAGGGATCACGACAATCACGGCCAGTATCGCTTGTTTGTAGGTTTGCTCTCCTGCACGCCATAAACTTCCGGCCATAAAAGCTAGAATCCCCAGACTGTAAAACTGAAAAGCATGAAGCACGTCACTCGATGCACCTGTCATTAGCGTCCACGCGATACAAGCCAAAAAGGGAATAAAGCCAAAGTAACCAAGTTGAATATGATTGAAGTACGGGTGCATAGTCACGCTCTGCTGTAGTTAATTGCTGGGATCATACCGTAATTATCTTATTTTTATACTCTTATGCTGAATTAGTTGATCACTTATAAGAGAGCTATCAGTTTTTCCGATTACAGTGATTCAAACAATCCATTTTATTTAATCAGCACTTCCCCTTATCTTTGTACTCAAGCCAAGGCGAACAGTAATCGCCAACATTATTTAAACTAAACAACAGTGAGGAAAGCGATGAGCACTTCATTAATCAATACTAAAATTCAACCATTCAACGCAACTGCATACCATGGTGGCGACTTCGTAGAAGTTTCTGAGCAAGACCTACTAGGTAAATGGTCAATCGTATTCTTTTACCCTGCGGATTTCACATTTGTATGTCCAACGGAGCTTGGTGACTTAGCTGACTACTACGCACAGCTACAAGAAATGGGTGTAGAAGTTTACTCTGTATCGACAGACACGCACTTCACGCATAAAGCATGGCACGATGCGTCAGACACTATTAAGAAAATCCAATTCCCAATGATTGGTGACCCGACAGGCCGTATTACTCGTAACTTCGGTGTGATGATCGAAGAAGAAGGTCTGGCACTTCGCGGTACTTTTGTTATCAACCCAGAGGGCGAAATCAAAGTTATCGAAACGCATGACCTAGGTATTGGTCGCAGTGCTAAAGAGCTAGTACGTAAAGTACAAGCTGCTCAATACATCGCATCTCACGATGGTGAAGTCTGTCCAGCTTCTTGGCAGCCAGGTGAAGAAACACTAGCGCCTTCACTAGACCTAGTTGGCAAAATCTAATTTGTCAGGGGAGTGCAGCATGCACTCCCATCTCAACCATCTAGATGAATCAAATTCATCGTTTTTGCGAATTTTTACTGTAGTTTCTGCAGAGGGTTACCTTATATGTTAGACAACCAAATTAAAACTCAACTACAAAGCCATTTTAGCTCTCTACAACGTCCGATTGAACTCGTCATTACCGTTGATGACAGTAAAAAATCGCAAGAGCTAAAAGGGTTAGCACAAGACTTAGCGTCATTGAGCGACAAAATTACTTTATCTGAATCAATTGAAGGTGAACGTATCCCACAAATGGTGGTGCGTGGTGTTGAAGCAAAGAGCGAAATTACGTTTGCTGGTGTTCCTATGGGACATGAGTTTACCAGTTTGGTACTTGCATTATTGCATTCAGGCGGTCATGCAACTAAAGCATCGGCAGACGATCTCGAACTGATCACAAATATAGATAACGCATTGAACTTTGAGGTTTACATCTCACTGAGTTGCCAAACTTGTCCGCAAGTAGTGCAGGCTTTGAATCTCATGGCGGCTGTTAACCCAAATATTACCACCACCATGATTGATGGTGCTTTGTTCCAAGAAGAAGTGGAGTCACGCAACATCATGGCCGTGCCAACCGTGTACTTAAATGGTGAGCAATTTAGCCAAGGCGCAGTGAGCTTAAGCGATATTTTATTAAAACTTGATAGTAAAGCTGGTGAAAAACAAGCGGCCTTACTTAACGAGAAAGACGTGTTTGATGTGCTCGTTGTAGGTGGCGGCCCTGCTGGTGCTTCAGCTGCAATCTATGCTGCTCGTAAAGGGTTAAATACAGGGGTAGTTGCGGAGCGTTTTGGCGGCCAAGTTGCCGATACTTTGGGTATTGAGAACTTTATTTCAGTGCAAAAGACTGAAGGCCCTAAGCTGGTTGCACAGTTAGAAGAGCATGTTAACCAGTATGGCGTTGATGTGATGAAGAACCAGCGTGCAGCGGCAATTAACAAAGGCGAAACCATTGATATCACGCTTGAAAGCGGTGCGGTATTAAGGGCCAAATCTTTAGTATTGGCTACAGGTGCACGATGGAGAAGCATGAATGTACCCGGCGAAACCGAGTACAAGGGTAGAGGCGTAGCATATTGTCCACATTGCGATGGTCCGTTATTTAAGGGGAAACCTGTCGCGGTTATTGGTGGCGGTAACTCGGGTATTGAAGCAGCTATCGACTTGGCAAATATTGTTGAACACGTCACGGTATTAGAATTTGCCGATACGCTTAGAGCTGACGAAGTGCTGATCAAAAAGGCGAAAAGTCTTGCTAACGTTACCATTATTAAAAACGCACAAACCACAGAAGTAGTTGGAGATGGTAGTAAAGTAACGGGTCTTAATTACATAGACAGGGTCAGCGGTGACGCTCATTCGTTGGTACTGGCTGGCATTTTTGTACAAATTGGACTTGTACCAAATACTGAATGGTTAAAGTCGAGTGAAGTTGCACTTAGCCGCTTTGGTGAAATCGAAATTGACAGCAAAGGTGCGACAAGTCTAGCTGGCGTTTACGCCGCAGGCGATGCAACCACCACACCGTTTAAGCAAATTATTATTGCGATGGGTGGAGGAGCGACAGCAAGCTTAGGCGCTTTTGATTATCTAATTCGGTTAGGGCAAGACGACGAGCAAGCTGCTTAATTACTCGCATTACTGGAAAGAATCATTGCAACAATACACCCATGCAATGCTCCCAAGCCACACTCTAGCAGTGTGGCTTTTTTTGCTTAGATTTCGAAGATTCATCGCTGCGTAAAGCAGCTCCTACTCTAACGTGTAGAGTGCACTGTGGGAGGAGGCTTATCCGCCGAGCAGTTACTAGCTTAGCTAATAGGATTTTGGTTGAATAAGAAACACAAGATCGCTGCGTAAAGCAGCTCCTACTCCAAAGTGTAGAGTGCCCTGTGGGAGGAGGCTTATCCGCCGAGCAGTTACTAGCTTAGCTAATAGGATTTTGGCTGAATAAGAAACACAAGATCGCTGCGTAAAGCAGCTCCTACTCTAACGTGTAGAATGCGCTGTGGGAGACGATTTACCCGGCGAGAGGTTACTAGCCTAGCTGAGTGGATTATCTTCCGGTGAGATCGTTGCGTAAAACAGTTCCTTCAGTCCTACTCGCTACCAACGCGTTGTAATGGCGCTGCCGATATAAACTGCTCAAAATGTTCACACCAAATAATAGCGCTCTGAAACTGGGCCAGATCGACTTGGCGATATTTACGCTGCACGAACTGCGAAAATTGGTTAATGTTGGCAATTTCCACCATGGTGTGCTTTTGCGCTTTAAAGTCGGCTTCTGTTTCAATAAATGTTTTGGCGAGGTAAAGCCGATAATCAGGCCCTGGGGCTATCTCCCCCACAAATGCAATATGATTATCCGTAAAATAAATTTCACCAGTGGCGTAGTGTAATGCGTCTGAATCTTTAAGCTCCTTCTTGAATTGGCCTTTGTATGTTGCGGCTTTACTGATCGCCAGTATTTCTGTGTGGCTAGCCGCCGGAGGTTGCGTCATTATCGGTAGAGTGTACACACCCATAATAAACCCTGTGATAAACACCACAATGAGCAATAGTAACGTAAATAGCGTCCGCAAAATCATTTCCAAGTGAGCAGCAAAGTCAAAGTATAGCCAAATTATAAGGCTCTAGTAGAAAAATTGACTGCTTAAAAAGGGTTGTTTTTAATTTTTTGATAAGAATAAAGTGTTTTTATTAAATGTAATCTAGTACCCAATGTAGATAAAACTTTACACATAGTAGCGCCTTCTGATTGTTAATTATTAGGGAATAGAGTATTTCAATTGTTTTGGTTATTGTAATAGTCAAAGTAAACAGGTGTTTAGGCCAAAATTATGGTGTAAAGGTATTTTTAACTTAACCATAAAGTACTGAATGTAATTAATAATCTCAGCTATTGTTATTGATTTGTGCTTGAGTAAAATGCCTCGAATTCGAGTTGATTCTTACAATAAAATTAACTTGGATACTTTTCTATTACAAAAAATGAAGGCGAGCATGCCATGGACGTGCAAGAACTTATCAGTTGTTAAAAAATGACAGCGTTGTTTTTTACTGTCGAAACACAGTAGCGCGAACAAGATAAGTTGTGTTTATCAACGTGCGAAACCTAGGTGCACAGAACAAGGTTGAATTTCGTGTGGCAAGCATCGATAGACTCTCGCTCATTCTAATCTTAATCGAAGTGGCGGCGGCTACTTCTCTAAAACGAGTAGAAGAAAATGAAAAACTCAATGTTAACAGTCAGTATTGGCATGGCACTTGGTATGGCAGCATCGAACGCATTTGCACATGGTTATATGGATAGTCCAAAGGCAAGACAAGCAATTTGTGAAGAACAGGGGGGATTTTGGTGGCCAAAAGATGGAAGCAATATCCCGAACGCGGCATGTCGAGCAGCTTACCTAGCGTCTGAACATGTGCAGTTTGTTCAAAAGCATGAGTTTGCAGCGAATGTTCCCGATTATTTTAATTTGCAAGCTGTACAGGCTGCTGTTCCTGACGGACAACTTTGTGCGGGTGGCGATAGAAATAAAGCGGGCATGAATATCGCGTCGAGTGAGTGGCAAAGGACCGCGATAACGCCAAATTCTCAAAACCAAATTAAAGTGAGGTTTCGTGCAACAACGCCTCACAACCCTAGCTTTTGGCAGTTTTATCTCACCAAACCGGAGGCGGATATTCAGTCAACGCCCCTAGCGTGGCAAGATTTAGAGCTAGTGCAAGAGTATGGCAATGTTGACTTTTTCGTTGCGCCAGATGGTAAACGCTATTATGAAATGCAGGTCGCGGTGCCGAGTAAATTTAGCGGAGATGCTATCTTGTATACGCGTTGGCAGCGTGATGATGTTGTAGGTGAAGGCTTTTACAATTGTAGCGACGTCACTATAGTGCGTGATACTACACCGACTGAGCCGGTAAGTTGGACGCCTGCTGGATTTTTAATTAAACCTGGCCAACAAGCCAGTGTAGGCGATACGGTATGGCTACGTGTGTTTGATGGTGATGGCCAAGAATTGGTACAAGAAAAACTGTCGATAACACAAAGCAATATCACTCATTGGACTGCGAAATTTGCTAGCACACTAAATAATAATCATGCGAATACGCTGCAAATTGGCGTACAACAAAGTGACGGCAATATTGTATTTGATGCTGCGCAACTCGCTGCTAATCAGCTGTTTGTAAGTTTTCCCCAGTACACTTTTAACCTTTCAATTTTAGCTAAGCCACAAAACCGTGCCCCTGTGGTTCATACCCCCGCCGATATCACGCTAAAAGAAGTCTCAAGCACATCACTTCATGTTCATGCGTTTGATGATGACAAAGATCCACTCACCTTTGCATGGCAGATCCCTGCGCCACTGAGTTATAGCGGTAGCGGTGCAACTATCACGTTGGCTGCGCCTGAGGTTCAGCAAAATACCGACTATCAAGGGCAAGTAACCGTCTCTGATGGCACGTTTGAAAAAACTGTTAGCTTTACCATCACAGTGACTGACCAAACCGCACCACCAAGTGGTGACACATGGCGTGCCGATCAAGTTTATACCGCTGGCGATACCGCAGTGTATCAGGGCAAAAGCTATCGCGCTAAATGGTGGGTAAAAGGCCAAAAGCCCGATCAAAGTGATGCGTGGGAGCTGGTAGATAAGTCTGATGGCAGTAACCCATGGAGTGCTAATAAGGCATACACTGGCGGCGACAAAGTGAGTTATCAAGGCGTTGTATATCAGGCGCGCTGGTGGACGCGCGGTCAGCAACCTGGCACTGACTCAGTGTGGCGTAAGCTTTAATGTAAAGCACCTCTAATAAATCACTGGCAGATATCGCTGCCAGTGAGATCAAGTGTTCAATGAGTTACATCATCTAACACTGAGCAAAATGTTACATCAGCTGTTGTGGTTTGATTTCAATATTAGCACTATCAGAGCTTACCCATACTTCGCCATCTTGAATGGTAATAGTGAGCTTGATACTACGATCTGCTAACTGAGCTAAAGCCTGAGTCGCACTATAATCCAAGCTGAAAATACTCAGGTTTTTAAAGTCGTATAATTTCGGCTGATGTTTTTGCCACCAAATAGCTTGATTATTTTCACCATAGGTATAGAGGACCACTTGCTTTGATTTATTGCACGCTTTTTTAAGGCGTTTTTCATCAGGCAGTCCTAATTCAATCCAAAGCTCAATCTCTTCGCTGTAATTCTTAACCCATAGTTCAGGTTCATCATCAGCGCATAAGCCTTTAGTAAACTCAAGTCCCTCACACGCATTCAGTGCATAGGCAAGTAAACGGATCATTAACCGTTGTTCGTTTTCAGAAGGGTGTTGAGCTAGCGTTAAATTAAAGTCTTGGTAAACATGTCTGTCCATATCACTGAGTGATAGTTGGGCTTTAATGATGGTGGATTTGAGCGCCATAAATTTGCTTAAAAAATTTTTGCGCTAGTATAGCGGGTTGAAATAACAATTTACAGAAGGCTATTGTGGAAATGAAACACAGCCTCGCAATGAGACTGTGCTTATTTGAATTGCTTAACGCCCTAGCAGCTAATTGCAGTTATTTGAGATATCCAAATATTGGGCAAAGACTCTTTTAGTTTGCTTACTTGAGCACAGTCGATATTTGGGTTTCCATATATACTTAAATACTTCAGATTGGTCAAATTGAATAGCGGCGACAGATCTGAAATGTTGGTATAGTTCAACTTTAAGCGGGTAAGTTCGGTGTAATCTTTAAGTGAACCATAGTTTGTCAGCTTGGTATTATCCAAGTCCAAATAAGTTAAGGTAGTAGGCAAGCCAAAAAGCGCGAAGTCATATACGGTTTGGCTATTTGTATTTAACTCAAAGGAGGTCAATGATTGAGGCAGTGTAGCTTTAGCCGTTAGTTCACCCGTGAGGCTATAGATATCTAGACTCTGTAAGGTGTGGAGCTGAGCTAAGCTAGGATCACGTAACAACGAACTGTCAACTGAGCCACTTAGTGTTAAAGCCTTAATTGCTTCAAACTGTGTAATTCCATTTAATGATTCAATTGCTGAGCCATCGCAAGAGAGTGAGGTATTACGGACAGCATCTTGATACCTCTGATCTACAATACACTGTTTAAGTGCCGCATCTGTAATTAAGCTCAAATCGACCGGCTTCATAATACAGTTAGAGTTAGAAAGATTTGTTGTTACACCATCGAGAGATTTTAATAGCTCCTGATCATTACAATAAATGGCACTACTTTTTATTTCAAGTCTTTCCAGAGTGTTTAAACTGGCAAGCATGTCAGCTCTAAAAAACTCGGAAAAGTTGCCTAATGTCAATGACTTAAGTTTATTTAATGATGCTACCTCTGAGATATCAGTCGCCTGAGAATAGTCAATAAAGAGAGTTTCTAAGTTTTCAAATTGAGATACATGGGTGATATCTTCTAGTTCTGTAAAGCCGCCGAGCTTTAACGATTTCAGGCTCGTGTTTATACCTAAAGAGTCAAGAGTTGTGATTTTTGTTTCATTACTATAATGGTATTCTTTTAATAACTCAGCTGATTCGAGCGCAGGAAAGTTAGCCAAGTTGACCATGTTTGAATATCGGTTACTTTTTACGTTTAATGTCTTTAAGTTCGGTAACGTTGCCTCATTTGAAGCCTCAAATAAACTAACTTCTAGGTTAAGTGTTTCTAATGCTTGCATTTTACTTAACGTATCTAGTGCAAAGTTTGAGTAATCGCTGTAGACGGTGAGGTTGCGCATATTTTCAAGCTCAGATAATGCGCTAAAATCCGCGCTACTATCCAATTCATGAATGTACAATTCGGTTAGGCTTGGTGTGAAACTTAGCCAGCCTAGATCATTAACGTTACGTAACTGATCGAGCTTCAATGATGTTAACTTCTGCATCGCTTGTAAAAAGCTAAGAGAAGAAAGGTTTAACCTCTCCAAAGACAAGGATTGAAGTTCCGTAAAAGTTGATAGCTCGCCGGCGTTATCAACGCTTAAATTGTTCAATGACAAAGAGGTCAGCTTCGTATTACCACTGATATCCGCGATATCAAACTCAGCATCACTATAATAACGACTAAGGCCTAGTTTTTCCAACTCACTAAACTTTTCTAAGAATGAGAAATCTTCAATCTGCGTTCTGTTGAGTACGAGTGTTGTCAGATTTGTTTTAGTTTCTATTGCCGTTGAGTCAGCGGCTTCAATATTATCAAGTGTTAATGCTGTGAGGTTAGGTATAGAGTTTAAAAATGACAGTGAGTCCAGATCGTATATATATGTCAAAGATAAACTTTGCAAGTTACTAAAGCGTTTTAGAGTATTTTTATCATCAATGTTTAGAGTACGTAAAGCCAAACGAGTGAGCTTATCACTTGGAAGTTGACTAAGCTTTATAGTTTCATATTGGTTACTTTCGTTGTCTATTTCAAGCGTATGAAGCTGTGCAAAGCCTGATAAATCTAACAAAGAAAAATCTAGGCGCTTACTATAATTATTACTTTCTTGGGCTTCAACAATAGACAACGACTCAAGTGTATTGAGCTTACTAATTTGTTCTAAATGTGCATCATTATTTGAGCTGTTCTGGGCTGCGGCAAACGCGTTATCGAGCTTTAACGCGGTGAGCGTAGAAATTTGAGCTAATTCTTCGAGATTATCCAATTCTGCGTTTTTAATAGATACCGTAGATAAACCACTAATACCAGAGAGCCCTGCTAATGTTGCAATTGGGTAGTCTGTACAGTCAACAACTGAAATACCTACGTCTTGATGTGTATCTGATAAACATTGCGCTAGCGCTGCGTCTGAAATCGTTAAGCTTGAAAGTGGAGCGTAAGCATTTAGGTTGACAGTTAATTCTTGTGAGCTTGCGCTTCCTTTATCGTCTGTCGCAGTTAACTTAAAAGTTAACGTGGTCGCTTCATTGATGTCAGGTGCACGAAATTCGAGCGTTTCGTTATTATCGTTGATCAGCTCGACTGTTGTTCCTGCAGTTTGCTCCCACAGCAAAGTTTCAATCGCACCATCTTCATCTGTTACGGTCGCAACGGCTGTGATTGAGTCTCTTTCCATTGCTGTAATTGGTGCCATGCTTGCAATTACTGGGGCTTTGTTAGTAGGTGTGATTGGTTTGTCACTTCCAGTATCATTGCTGTCGCTGCCACTTCCACCGCCACATGCGACTAAAGTTGATGCAAGCAATGAAGTTACGATTCCTTTGTATATAGCGCTTTTGATCATCTTGATATCTTGTTTTATTGAATAGTCAGAAAGCGCAGAAGTGTACTTTATTTAGATACTAGTTTCCAATAGTTACACATGGTTTCTAGCAATGGTATAGCTCTGTGCTCTAGATATGGACTTTAAAAACGAAAAATCAATAGACTAAAAGGAAGCAGTACATTTTGCTAGGGCCATTATAACTCATTGATAATTAAAACGAGAAGCGAGGCTATATAGCCTCATTGGTTGGAGAACAAAATAATAAGGACGAGTGAATAACGGAATAAGCGTGTTGTTTAATCAACGTTTGCGATTGCCGATTCAATACGGTTCTCGCATAGAGTCGTGCCAGGCAGAGTCGCACAGTATTCGCCAGCTTGCTCGAGCCCAATGCGCTGAGAATTGCGAGCTGTAATACGAGCTGTAAGCTGTTCGATTTCAAGCGGGTCTTCAGACACAGCTTTAAATGCACTCAACCTTTCTATTTCGTCATACACTAAATCTTGATAACTTCTGAGTCTGGCGGACAGTGCAATATAGCGGTTAGGTATTGCTGTTTGACCAGCATAGGCGAGATCATAATGGCCAGAATCCTCATAGCTTTCGACTTCGTACTTTAAAACGTTTAAATGTTCGTCTTTAAGGTCGTCGACATAATCACCACCGTCTAGTAAGTAGCTAAATAGATTGTCGGCATATGTAATACAGGGAGTTAGGTTATCTGTTTTGCAGTGCATGGTGCCATTTTTACTGAGTCTAGCGAGTTCCGGCGTCATACCTCCATCGGTATTCACCTGAATCGTATAGACGGCATCTTTGGTTGCCTCTTGAAATACTTTGGTTTTAGTAAAAGTTTTACTGAAAAATAGAAACTTCACTTTGATTTTGGTCTGAAACCATTCGTATTTTGTGCGATCTTTAAAATGGAGCTTTGCGGTAATATAGATACGAGAACCAAGTTTGATATTGTGAATAAAGCTATCACCACAGCGGTTTCTTACCTGAGTTGGATCTGTACTGAGCAGCTCGACAAAAGCGGGTTTGGTGGTTCGATTTTCAAAGTTATAACTTCCTTTTTCATAGGTTAACTCGACCGCTGAGGCAGCTGAATTTCTATTTTTGGTTACTTTCCTGCGCATGGAAAACTTGGCTGAGCCACCAAAAATAACTAAGTTGATACCAGCCTTTACACTACCTGTAATGGTATTGATCATGGTGTCGGAGTCAAAATCGCCACGATAAGCCAAGTCGCCCATGCTACCACCTTGAAATTGCCACTGACCATCGAGGCACGATTCAAGCGGTATGCCTAATTCCTGTTCAAATCCCTGTCCGAGTTGTTCATGCTCAGTATTTAAAGAGTAATAGGTATGTGCATTTGTATAGAAGCTTAACAGGCCACAGAGCACTATTAATATGGTTCTTAAGTGCATACATAAATTCCTGTAGATGGTTTACTGTGGAAAAGACGTGGAAGTAATAATTCAATATTCTACTGTTTATTACTTGCCACGCCTCAATTGGACTAATTGAGTCTTAGTGTTTTTACGACACACTAATTTTCAAAAGCGGTTCCATAAGTTGGCAGGGCTGATTTACATGGTAGCCAAACCATCACGCCCGCAGCAGGGTCATTTGCATCAACAAAAGAAGGCGCCCAGCCCAACTGTCTAAACCCAAGTGATACATGATTTTCTTCAACCCCAAAGTTTGCTGTTGCTTCTCGGGCATTTTCACATTTGAAGTATTGCGTCATGTTATCAGCTGGTATATTCAGATCGGCAAGCGTGTAGTTTTGTATGCAGCCGACGCCACTACCACTACAGGTATTTAGGTAATCGTTCCACGCATCTGTACAAGCTGTACCATAAGGATTATCGCGACAAACTCGAGCATATTGCTCATAAATCCATGCATTGTTGTAAGCGGCTTCCTGTACACCTTCTGCTTTTTGACGTTGTACATCCGTCATCCAACTAGCGTATTGCGCAAGTACACCACGCGCACGGTGTTCATGATTAACCGACTTTTTGAATTGATCTTCAAGCCATAAAGTACGGTAAGTGGTTTCAAAGCGAATATCTTTATTACCTGAATCTAAACGACGTACATCTTGTGAGCTGATCTCGTAAGGCGTAGCCTTGTAACGCACTACGTTGTAATCAGATAATGCATTAAACTGATTACCAAAATCGTTCTTCGCATAGTTCACTGCTTGCTCAAATAAAGTAAAGCAAGGCTCGTAGTTATCGAGCGAACAAGTGATAATATTGTTAGGGATTATGCTGAGAAGCTGTTTAGGATCACCGCCTTTTTGTAAGGCTCTGACGGTAATGCGCACACTTTTCTTAAGGTCTTCGTCGATATAATTAAGCTTACCATCGACGCTAATACCAATATTACCAGCACCGTAACTTACCCCTAAGTAACCACCAATCTCACTTTTGTGCTGCTCACTTAAGTATTCAATTTTCATGTTAATGAGTAGCTGTGCACCGTATTCAATCTCACTGATAAATCCATCGCCAGCCATGCTCATTAGCTTACTTTGGTACTCATTTGCTAGCGTATTACCTGACGGAGTCAAGGTGTAACCAATGTTGGCATCCGCTGGCATAAGTACACGTTTTTTCGGTGTTAATGATGCTTGGAAAGTATAAGTATTAGAAAATTCAGTCGAAGACATCTCTTTGGCTAAGTGACCGCCAGCTTTCACACGAATGACTGGAAAGCCAACATCAACATCAACATTACCATTGAGTTGACGGAGCACTTCGTCATAGCTGCCATTGTTTACTAGTTCAAATTGCACACGGGTATTGCCGAGAGTTTCAACAGTTTCCCCTGCGACAGTTTGAACATTCAAAAAGCGCTTTTGGTCACTGTTATAAGCCGTACCTAGTACAATGTGATCGTTCATCAATCCAGGGATTTCGCTCTGAAAAGTATTTACATTCTGTGCTTTTTGCATTAATTCCGCTTCTTTCACAAAATTGGAATCTGCGAATGCGAAAGGTGTAGTGCCGGCAATAAGTGCCGCGATAGTCTGTTTGTATAAGTTCATGTTGCCACCTATTACTTCACGTAAAGGAGGTAATCTTCTACCTCTCCGGAGTCTACTTCTTTACATGCGTCATTGCTGCCACCCAAGTAATCCATAGTGACGCGCATTTTCGTCATGCCCTTTTTGGCGCCCGTTGGCGGTGTAATTTCTACCTGAACTGCTTGCTCAGAAACACCAGCAAATAAGGTTTCTTTTGTATCGTTAAAATCACCATCTTGGTTCCAGTCAATAAACACATGCCAAGTCTCTGGGTATGTTTCTGCACTACTAAATCCTGGGGTTAACGTTAACTGGTAGCTTTTATCTGCATATATTTTCGCGGTATCGCCGACATAGTTACTGTAAAAGGTGTTGCTACTGGTATTTTCAATATTTGAAAATTTAACCGATTTGATGAACTCATAAGCACGTTCACGAGACTTCGTGGTGCAATAATTCGGTATTGCAGGTGTGATCATTACAGCACTGATCCGGTAATCAGACGGGATTTGCAAACAAGATGTCGTTGGCGATTTACCCGCAAACCAATTCTTTGGATTCGCATTGTCTTCATCTCCAAAGGTAAGGTATTTCGCATCAGTCCTGAGGGTACTATTTTTGTATAGCATTACTTTTTTAAGATTTGCTATTTTCTCATCATTTGGAATGGGAGTAGTGGGATCAAAGATATTATCAGAGACTTCAACCAATAGTCCTGGGTAGCACTTTTCCAACCATTGAAAGCGTCCTAGCGCTTGTTGTGGCGTAAGTACATCTCGAGATTCAAATAAAGTCGTATTTGCCTGCGCTGATGGTGCAATTGTGGCAGCAAAGGAGGCAATTAATGTGCTGGTTAGCATGACTTTTAACATAGTCTTATTCCTTATAATTCTAGCCATTTACGGTCATACTGATGAACGCGGCCACGAGTCTGTAACTCTCTATCGCGGCAGTAATTACCAATTGGATTACGCTTACAGTAGTCAACGGCGTCCGCCAGAATAAATGAGTTAAAGAGTGCATTATCGCGAATAGTTTCTAATGCAGTTCGATGTGAGTTATTCAACTCACTGGCATAGTAATTGAGTAGGTTATCGGCACGACGATTGTCGAGAATTGCTTGCACCCAATCATCGCTCATGTTTTTGAGCGCCAATTTAGTTAGGATGCTTTTGGCAGGATAGACATCATCAGGTACTAACGGGGATAGGCTTGGCCCTGAGTCAGTATAACTTTGTGTCAAGACTCGACCGACATTGTATTTATCTAAGGTATCAAACTGAGTTACGTAGTTAGTTTTGATGTAATCGATACTGTTTTTAAATACATCAAAGCATGGTGTTGGGTTTTCCATCGTACAGTTGACGAGTTGATTAGGGATCACCTTCAAAAGTTCAGTCGGATCACCACCAAGTTGTAGCGCAGAAACGGTAATTTTGATGTTACGCTTCACATCTTCGTCTACTTTTTGCAGTTTACCACTGACACTGACTTTACCCGCCCAGTCTACACCAAGCTGACCACCCCATTTGACTTTGTCTTCGTCATTTTTATATTGAAACTTGAGATTGATCATAACTTGAGAGCCGTACTCAATCGCTGATACAAACTCATTACCAATATTATTGAATTTATCTCCAGGGTTAGCATTGACCAAATCAAGCGCAGCTTGTGTAGGTTTAAACCCGGTTTGAGGATCCGCAACTAACAGCCGTTTTTTTGGTTTTAAGGAGAGAAATAGGGTGTAAGTGCCGGTGTAGTTATCTGCGGCGTTTTGTTTTGCGTAGCTTGCGCCAACCCCAACTTTTATGACAGGAACATCAAGTGCAGCGCCTAAGTTACCATCTAGCATGCTAGATAGTTGGCTATAGCTCATATCTACACCGACTACAAAATCCATTTCGGTATTACCATAGGTTTCATCAACTCGACCAAGTACACTTTGCAGTGCATAAAAGCCTTCTTTTTCGCTATGGTAAGCAGTACCGAGTGTCACTGAGTCTAAATCAGAATTATTTGCTTGGGTAGTGAACTCTGGATTAGCAACTTGACCCGCAGTAGCTGAAAAACTGCAGGCAAAAAGTCCCACTACCCCCATGGCACGTGCCAATGGAGAATATATAAATTTCATGTTGAATTCCTTACTGAGAAGTATGGCCCCTCAATAGGAGAGGCCAGATGCAGCGATTAGTTCAGGCTGTTGATGTAGTCTGTTTTCCACTTTTCAGGAAGACGTTGAAGAATCTCTTCTTCTGACATGCGTAAGTCCTGATCTTTGTAGTTGAACTCATCTTGTGTAGCAAGATCGCCTACCGCCATACCATTGGCAAACATGGCAAAATTACGAGACTCAGCTAGCTTAGAATCTGCTGTTGGAGCAAGTTTTAGGTTATAAATCTTGTCGCGATACTTCTCTTTGGTCACGCTAGTAACCAGCACTGACCCATCCTCAGTTAAGATACGGTCACCAACTTTTAGTTCTTTCGCCCAAATAATTCCTTTATTTGACGTTGAAATTGGGTGAGTTTCAGTAGTTAAGATATCAGAGCCATCGGCGCCTTTTACGCGATACATCTTGATAGCTTCAATCCCAACCGACACATCAATAACTTGCATTGGTTCTTTAACTTGGGTGTTCGAAGCAAGTGCACCTAATACCAAATCGCCTTTCGCAATGTCTTCAATAGCAAGTTGTTTTCCATCGGCCATGGTGATCATTGTGCCCGTTGCTAGACAGCTGTACCCTAGCTTCATCATAGGCAATACTTCACTATAGAAGTTACCAAAACGTGTTGATGTTTCTGAGGTTAGTGAAACCTGGAATGCAACGGCGCCACCACGTCCTTTCTTAAAGTACGGATAACCTTTCACAGCAAAGGTCATATACCAGTTTGCTTCAGCGATATTAGAGAACAGTTTAGCATTACCAAAACGCCCTTCTGAACGTGGAATATTCCAGCGAATAATCGACTCTTGGTTTACTGTATCAACTTCAAACTCCAAGTAATCTGAAAATTGCTTAACGGCGTTTTCGAGTCCTTTGTAGCTTTGCTTTGTCGCGCCGCCATAGATACCTTCTTGTAGATAGATATTCGTTGGTTCATCTATACCGTTTGGTAAATCGCCCACAGTTGGATAGATTTCAGTGATCTCGTGAGGAACGCGTAATTCGCCATTGAATGGAATATTTACATCGGTAATTTCATTCGGTTCACGGTATTGATCTGCTGCGTAGTCACAGTCAGCGTGACTACGGTTTAAACAGATCTTAATAACAGCGTCGTTGTTCTTATCGATAGGCGCAGTCGCATTGTATTTCGGACGTGTATCCAATGATGAGCTGATCCCTAAGCTAAGTGCAGAAGCCTCACCTTTTGCAACTGGTGAAGTAGAGCCATACAGCGCTTCAAAGTGTTCCCATGAGAATGGGTATTCAGTGTACTTCATCGTCGTGCTGATAGTGCCATCTTCTTGCTCAAGTTCAACGTATGAACTGGCGTAAATGGTATCTAGGTCGGGAAAGTTTGCTTTCAATGACTTTAGTGAAATAGTCGAAGTTGCAAGCGTGTCTTTACCATCTAATACATTAAATGTAGAACCTAAAGGCGCAAGCTGATTTCCGTTTGCATCTTCTAATAATAAGTCGATGTAGGTCGCTTTTGTGCCGCCAAAACGAGAGCTTTTCGCACGTACAATCAGGTATGGTTCATTAGTATCTGATGAAATGGCTAGGTTCATATCTAAGAAGAAATGCGCTTCTTTAATGATATCCACATCCGTTTCGCTAACAGGTGGTACTGCGGGCGTTGTGATGTTCATTTTTGCTGATAAGTGCTGTCCTTTTGCTACGTCTAGTGTTTTGTGTAGCTGTGGGAATTCACTCTCAATACGATTTGCCTTCATTAATCGAGACTTTGCTAATTGATAGTGCTGCGGGTTGGACATATCGAGTTTACGGATCCCGAATTGATCCGGTTGAGTTACCGCGGTGCCTTGTATCGCTGCTGGTTCAGACTTTTGCTTCGATGCAGAGGTGGCTTGTTGATCAACACTGTTGCTAGCAGCTACTGCGTTACTGACTGCTAACGCGATTGCAAGCGGCATGAGCACCTTTTTGTTTAGTTTTTTCATGTTATTTTCCTTAATTCTTATAGATTTCTACAAGGTAGTCTTCAATTTCTCCGCTCCCCGAGGTTGCGGCACTGCTATAGTCAGAGCAAGGATCGATACTGTTTACTCTGCTAAATCCGTAATACTGCAAAATTCTCATACGAGTCGTCGTGACAGGTTGTGACAACTTATTACTTGGAATGCTAAATTCACCTTCAACATAACCTTTGCCGTAGTCTTGGTTAGTTTGGTCGAAGTCCATTACTAAAAGTTCTGATTTGTTGTTTCTCCAGTCACCATCACCAAATTGACCATCATTGTTTAAATCAATCCAAATATGATAATTTTCAGCGAATGTTTCTGTGCCAGCATAGCCAGCTTCAATACGATAGGTATTATTCTGTGTGGCATAGAGTTTGATTGGATTGTTAGGATTAACAACACCAGACTGCTGCGCATTGCTAAACGGACCATCTTGATTGAAAGTCACACTGCTGATGTGTTCATAATCAGTGATACCTACAGCTGTGCAGTATTCAACGGGCTGAGTGGCCTTTAGTTCTAACACCATATTCTTGGTACCAGTGACTCGTTCTCCTCGATCATGCCACCAAGGTTTGTCATAACTGATAGTCAAGCTTGCGGTATAGGTTCCAGCTGCTTGATAGGTATGAACTGTATCTTGGCCGAAACTATCATTCTGATTGTGCGTTGATCCGTCTCCGAAATCCCATACTAAAGTGACATTAGGATTCCAAGCGGCATTGTCAGGTTTTGCGGTGGTGTTATTAAAGCTGACCTTAAACGTACCGTCTGCTTGCTCGGCTACCGTGTAGCTCACTTCAGGAATAAAGCTTGTCTCGCCAATTTTTACCGTTTCACTGGCCGATTGTGTACCATCAACATGGTTAACTGTGAGTGTAATAGTGTATTCACCATCGGCTTGGTAGGTGTGCTGAGTGTCTCTTACCGAGGACGTGGCACCATCACCAAATTGCCACTGTATGGTGCTACCTTGAGGGATAACACTTTGGTTTGTGTCTACATAAACAGTGCTACCGGATTTACGAGGTGTGAATCTTGCGGTGATAGTTGTGTTAAACTGAACCTGTTTGTTCCAATTTCCTATGACTTTGTTGAATCTGTCATATGCTTTTAGCTCGACCGTATAGCTTCCAGCTTGCGCATATTGATGAGTAGGCGATTTTTTACTACTGGTTGAGCCATCTCCAAATTCCCATTTCCAACGTTTAACACGTGCATCAACCGTGTTGTTATCAAAACTCATTTGATTAACACCTTGGTTGGCGGTGATTCTCAAATCAACAGGGTCATTGTTTTCAGTGAGTTTAACTGTGTAGTCTTCGACTTCGCCCCAGGACATATCTCCGCATGCAGACTTCACTAAACCAAATGACACCATAGTACGAAGGCGATAGCTTTGATTTAACTCACCACTCAATGAGATGTCGCCAGCCAATTGCGTCTTACTGCTTCCAAAGAGTACAAGTTCCTCAGTCTTATGGAATAAGCCATCGTTGTCTTTATCTAACCAGACATAAAAATTCTTTGTTTTGTCTTGAGTATCAGGGTGTGGCGCTGCGGTCAGCGTTACATTGAGTGCTTTACCGTCTTTTACTTCGACGACGTCATATGAGTAATCACTGTAATTGCTTGAGGTGGAATCATTTTTGTAACTATTTAACGAAACTGATGATAGGTAATATTTACTGTGATTGATGCCTTGTGCCGGACAATAGTCATCAAATACTTCAATGGGTAGTACAAATGTATCGGACTGGCCAGAAGGTGCGATGGCGGTCAGCTCAACGTTGTATTTGCCTGCGGTAGTGAAATTATGTTTGGGCTCAAAGGCGCTGTTTTGTGCACTTCCATCACCAAAGTTCCACTGCCATTGCCAGCCTTCACTATTACTCGCCGAGACTTGCTGGCCATCACTACGGGTTAAGTTTTTAAAGTCAAAAGCTAAGAATTGGCGATCAAAACCAAGTTCGCTCTCAAG
The DNA here is from genome assembly GCF_022347905.1 of Pseudoalteromonas sp. Of11M-6. Taxonomy (NCBI): domain Bacteria; kingdom Pseudomonadati; phylum Pseudomonadota; class Gammaproteobacteria; order Alteromonadales; family Pseudoalteromonadaceae; genus Pseudoalteromonas; species Pseudoalteromonas sp. Of11M-6. The sequence goes on from NZ_JAKRFW010000062.1 coordinate 23,013, forward strand.
TCCACGGTCTACCTTTAAACTTATACCGACTTGTGCAAATGCCTTACGTACGTGGTTTTGTAATTCAGTGGCTTGCCAGTTACTACCATCTTGCTTTGTAACCCCATCTTGAGTCAGCTGATCAGTCACTGTGTGGGTTTGTCGCATTACACAATCTGCACCAGTAAGATAAGTACTATTGCTGGTCCAGCAATTTTTATTTGCGTTAGCAAATAGAATGAAGGAGTATTTTGTATTCCAAGGAGAGGGGTCACTATCTAAGTCAGCAGTAGTAAGATAGTAAAAAGCTTTGTTAAACACCCCAGCGCCATGGTGGGAAGTGACTGAGTCGTCATAGTCATCAACATGATCGATTGAGTTTCCATCTAGCGTCGGAGTTTCAAAATAACGTAGAGCATCATCTAGGCGGAATGTTTCGTGATTGCTTTTCCAGTCATTCGATCCAGAGTAAAAAAATTCAGCTGCCTCACCAGCCATATCGGAAAACGCTTCGTTGATAGCACGAGCTTGACCTGTCAACATTGACTTTGGTGTACTTGAGCCATACTCCTCAGTAAAACCATGGGCGATTTCATGGGCGACAACATCTAAGGAAACCATAGGGTAAAAGAGGTAGTCCCCATCACCAAAATAGACCTCGCCGTTTTCATAAAATGCCTGATCCATATTCAGACCATAATGGACATTCTGAATTATCTTTTTATTATAGTAGGGCTTATGTCCCAGATATGCTTCGAACATTAAACTCGTTGTTTGTCCGTGATGATGGGCATCATTCAAAGCAGAGCGAGCTCCGTGATATTCTTTATAATCATTACGAGTTGAATCTGAGCAGTTATAGCTATAAGGCGTATTAACTTGCGCTGTGCCGTGATTGTAGTTTCTGGTCTCAACGTTCTTTGCATCAAATAAGCAGCTAGTTTGCTGAGCATCGGTTTCCATTGCGACGACAAAGGTCTTTGGTGGGTAGGAAACATAATCAGCTTGTTGGTAATCTGGACGTGCAATCTTGTCATTGCCAGATGGACCGCTTCCACCTTCATACACAACCCGCTGCAATACATCGGATTGGCTGATAAGCTCGTTTGTTGTTAAATCGACAAAGGAGATGATCCTTTGAGGCTTAAAAGGAGCAGAGTTAAAATCGGTGAAAAAGGTAAGTTTAGCTGCATGTCGAGCTTTACCCCGATCATCTATATAAATAACTTCTTCTGTTGATTTACGTCGAAAAACTCTAGGGCGTTCACTGGCAAATTGCGAGATGATTGAATCTAATGCTGCGTTAAGTTGGTCATCAGACGCTGGAGTTAGTGCAGGTAAATCTTTAGCAACGTCTACAATGAGATCGCCATAAACTTGCTCAACTACGCCATTTTCGTCCGTAAGCACAACAAGGTCGTGATTCCAGATAGGTATATTTTGGTATTTTTGAGTTATGGTATGGCTTTGCCTAGTTTGATCTACTTGGCTTTGATGAAATGTAAGTGTGTGACCTGTGTATTGCGCAGCAAATGTTTTAAGCGCGAGTAGATAGTTTTGATTAGAATCATCACCAAATGTGGATTGTTTTTGTTGTAAAGTAGACGCAATTTTCTGCGTGTCATTGAATAAAGAGACGCGTTCAGCGCCGTGACAATACATACTTATCGCAGATGCTAAAACGCACAGAGACTTTAACCCTTGCATGTTAACTCCATAATTATTTTGAAGATTCCTTCCCACTAAAACGCAACTACTCAGTACATGAGATAAAAGAGCGAATGAGTGCGGCTGATTATTAGTGCTATTACTTTGAGCACAAACTCTAAGGTAATAAAGAATTTCAAATAAATAAATAACAAAAAATAAACAAAATTATAACCTTATGTTTTCGCAGGGAATTTAGGGAGCGATTTTGTTTTTTGTTATTTTTATCTAACTAATTATTATTATTGAATAAATCTAAATTCTTTGGGGCCTGAGAAAAACGTAAGAAAAGCTCACACGCTAGAGGAAGTAATCATCATTTTGTAATTTAAAGTAAATTTAAATGCTGGTGGGGTTACTGACTGTTTCTTTATTGGGAACTTTTGCGCACTATTGATGAAATAAAAAGGATAAGAAGTGTTGTTTTAGGTTGCTTGATTAAAGAGGAAATTGCTCTGGTAAAAAGTACCTAGTGACTTTGCAAAAGCTAGGTACTTTTTGTGATTTTTTATTGGACGGTTACATTGATGTAGTTAGTTACAAAGGGCACTATTTCTATGGTTCCGGTCGCATAGACTTTTTTACCCACATCTTCACCTTTTATCTTTATATAGTATTGGCCGGCTGGAATAACAATGTCAGCGTAATGGCGTGTGCCAAAGTGAATAGTATCGCCTTTGACCAACCAGCCCTCTGGTGAAACTTCGTATAGATAGCCTTCGCACCTTATTTTGCCAATTCGCGGATGTTTGCATTCATTAAACTTAAGTCTAGTTTTACCACTTGGGTTTTTTGCCGTTTTTACAAACGCCAATGAGCCATAGTCTCGAGCCGTTTTCGTTGCTTGATGAGGCCATATGTCTTCTTTTTCGACTGAGTAATCGTTACTAGAGCCACTACCGGTTGCTGAAACAACGGTACCTGAACTGCCAAAAATACCATTAATAGCACCGTCTACACCGTCATTCACGACACGGTTGATATCATTACTTTTACAAGCAGTGAGTGAGGCGAGAGAAAGCGCGATAAGCGTTACTTTTTTCATTATTTGTCCTTGAAGTTCCATTCTCAGCAGCATTTTAACTGTGTTAGCTATTTTTCAAAGCTTAATTAAATATTTAACGATTTATTAAGCAGTAAAACAACACAAGTCATACGAGCATTCTTTGCTCAAATAATGCTTCCTGTTATTTTTGAGTTAAATCGGATAAAAGTTTACCTTGTGGCGAAAAAAAGTCCAATAAAAAGCGTGCTAGTTAACCTGAATTCGGGATAAGAAGTAAGTTAAACCACTAAAACCACTAAGTTCAAAAGCGTAATATCACTCTAGCCAGAAGTTATTTCTTAATACAAGGCAAATTTGTGCGTCAATAGCTGGCCTATTGCAAGCAAATTTAACGCAGTAG
>NZ_JAKRFW010000063.1:0-30365 GCF_022347905.1 Pseudoalteromonas sp. Of11M-6
GAACACATGAGAGCCTTGGTAACTTGCCTCCGGCGATTTACCGCACTAAGTTGGAAAACTCCAGTTTAGAGGTGTGCCATTAAAGGGGAAGTGGACATAATGACTTCCTAAACTGCTCTCTACCATTTATACCGTGATACAAAAAAAATGGTGCTATAAAAACTCTCATTCCATCATGTTTAGCTATTCGTAGATCCCTATTTAAAGACATGAGAGAGTTACCGCTTCTGATTACAGGGAGAAGTGAGCAAAGAGCACCAGTACAATTGTCAAAATCTAATTCGATTACCTCTTCAAACTTGACGACCTTAATTTCAGAGTGACTTCTTCTTATTTTTTGGACAAATTTATTACAAAACTCATATGATTCATCTGTAACTATATATTTTAACGAAAATGGAATGTGCCAATTAATAATATGATCAACCCATTCGTTTAAAGCTTTTTCCACCTCCATAGGAAGTGACTCTAATGTTAATGATTGCTCTTTTATACTATCCCCAGAACTTTTAATAGAGTTACATTTATGATTATTTGAATTATGAAAAGGCTTAAATGGCCATTTACCTAACCCTGATCCATGTTGTATTTTTTTCAACACCACAGGTTTAGGTGAAAAGTATTCAGTTGTGAAGTATTCATCTACTCGGCGTACCAAGTTACCCACATAGTTTTGATTACGAGAATTAGTATGTTCTAAGTGACAAAGAACCCTATCAGACTTTTTAAACGATAGAATAGTTATAACTTGATCGACATCTAACTTCCAGCTATTTACGATTTTGTTCATTAAACTATTACTAGTAGATGCTGAAATTATTACAAATGCGTTGTTCGTTAACTGGGGTCGACACACTTCGACACCAGAATATGAATGAAAAGATTTATATGACGGATTAAATTTATTACTACCTTCCAATCTATTAACAAGATTAACTATTGACAATACAATATAATTAATAGCTGAAGTATCAACATAAACTTGTTCTATATCAGAGTGATTTACTAAATACGGCAATAAAGCATATGCAATAAATGTGTTTTGGCTCGACGATTGGCCAAGCTTGTGGGCAGAAATAAATTCTTTATTATTTGATTGTGAAGGCTTTAGAAAACTAGTTCCTGGTGGACTACATTCAATAACTTGATTAGTTTTCGCAAGTAACTCAAGACCTACGCACTTAAGTTGACTTTCAAGTTCATTTAAAGAAAACGAGTCAGGTTCAATTGATTTGTAAAACACCTCCAGCTTGCCGCTTACATCAAAGCTAGTTGCTATAAATGGAACCTTATTTCCATACCTCTGAGCGTTTATCTTAACGGTTTCTCTCTCAAACATGGCTTTAAAATGTTCTTTATTATCACAAGGGATAATACAAACCACTTGATCTGGCCTATGATAATTTTGGTACGTAACCTCAAACGTTTCTTCCAGAGTTGTTGAGTCACTTTGCAAATCATCTATAAAAAAAACTAGGCTTACGTTCAGACCATTTTCTACTTCAAAATGAAACACTAAACACTCCTTGCTGATTTTTTTAAAATTGGAACTAGAATAGATGCAGAAGTTCCAACAATATTAGCGCGACGAGGCCTTATACAGTCTCTGTTAACTTTATTCACGGCGTTACTGCTCTCACTGTACCACTCAGTTAGAGTACGACCTGTTCTAACTCTTAATATTCCATTCAAACTATTCAAACTTTCCAATACTGTACTAAGACCTGAGCCTGAAGAGCTATTATTTTTAGTTGTATTATGTTTCTCAAAGCACTCTAAAATTGCATCAATTTCTTGTTCAACAGTAATTTCTTCAACTTTCTTATTGTATTTTTTACATATCCAGTTTCTTGCAAACCCTTCTCCATTATCAACAACAGATATTTCGATAAAGTGAATTTTCTGACCATCATGCTGATCAAAAATTCTATTTGAATACTTGTTAATTCTATCCGTTTCACCAAATAGATTAGTAAATTGTTTTTTATCAAATAATTGCTTATTTATAAGTACCCCCCTTGCTTCCTTCATGAATAAGTTTCCTTCTATATCTTTGCGCGCATGCTCATGCGTATTCAAAAATAATTGATGGACTACATTGCCAAGGTTTATCAGAAAACTATTTTCTTCAAAATGAAAAGGCTGTTTGTAAAAAGCTTCGAAAAATGCAAAAACAATAAACTTAAAAGCACCTGACTTTGATACTTGCTTACCATTATAGAGCGGGTGAATTAGACCGTTATTTTTGGAAGGTCTTAAACTAGGAAAGAATGCCCTTTGTCCCTTAAAAGCGCTTATGAATTCATTAGAGGTTACTTTAGATATTTTTTTTCCAGAAGAAAAAAATGCTTCTCTTTTGGAAACCGTTGTAATTCCATCTCTTAAAAAAACTTTGTCAGCCATTTGCATTGCAACCATGCCTGACATGCGATCACATAAACTTTCAAACCCCTCAACTTTATTACTTTCCTCTATATAAGTGTGTAATAGAGGAAATTGTGTATTTCTAGCCCAAGTACAAATAAACTGGATTAATAAGGCCTCTACACCTAAGCCACCAAAGCCAATAGAATTAGGTAAAACGATATCAAATTGATCTTCAGTTACTTCACTAAGCAACTGTTCAATATCCAAAGAAGTAAGAGCTTTATTTATACGTATTTTCTTTCTATCAATAGACACAAGCTTTCTTCACCCTTTACGGAACAAGATAAATCAATAGTATATTATAAACACATATCACTATAAAAGTTAGATCATTAACTACGAATTAGGTTATTTAAAAATCATACTCTTGCTTAAGCTTTTCTTTAACTCTTTCTAAATAACTTGTGCCTTTAGCAACTGTATTGGTGCCACCTAACTCTTTAAAAATTTCATAACAAATCTCTGAAGCTGAATCTATTTCAGAGTTATTAATATTGCTATTTTCTAGACCATTAACTTTTATGTTGCTAGGATATAGAGATCTAACCTTGGCACAACAAATGTAATATAAAACGTAGAATTTAATATCACTAATTTCGGCTGTTTCATACTTTTTCAATTCTTTTAATCTCAACTCTATATTTCGCCCCCATAATGCGACAACAAAGTAGGTGCTTAGGGCATTATTTATATGAAACAGTTTATCGTATGACTCGTCATTTTCTAATAATGTAGAAGGCCTAGCTCTTGCTGAATCAGGCCTTTGCAATAGCGTAGACATGAGACACTGAGATAAGAATGGAAGGCTCACTATTTCTTTAGGTTTTTTACCTTCATTTTTATAGAAGTTTTTCCGGCGGTCGTAATACATACCTCTAGGTCTAAAATAATCTTCAATACTGCGGTGCACATTGTCAGTCGCCCGTAAAGAAGATTTAGGTATTGGAGTCTGGCTGTTAGTTGCCCGAATAATCCTGTCCCTTGTTTCTTCATCCTCAGGAACGATAACTCTAATTAAGACAGCTCGCTTTTCTAACTCAATCCTATCTGGGTTATTGGTAAAAAACCTGTGAATTTCAGATGAAGTTTGTAGACCATTCACTATTTGGGGATTATGTATAATTAACTCTTTTCCCCCTGGGGTGGTAGCGTCTGAACCAAGAATTGTCACTCCATTATTGAGCCACCAAAATTCTTCATTATTTTCGCTTTCGAGTGTAACTTGAATCTCTTTATTAACATTAGTCTTCCCCTGATAATCACGAACATTCGATTCAAATATATAGCGCAGCAACTTACCAGATTCATCCGATATAAAAGTGTAGTAGTCCTTAATATTAGTAAGAGCAATAAATACTTTTTCAGATGTAGACAGGGGTGCCTCCGTTGTCGCTAGCCTGAATGCTTCATTAGGTCTTTCTTGACTAAGAGTGACTAGCTCATGGGCTCCTATAAAATCAACGGAAACACCAGAGTTTGGCAACATCCCCTTAACATCAGTTACTAAATCACCAGCTTGTCTATTAACATTCTCATGTACGTTAGAGCCCATTGATACGTAGTAAAAACTAACTTTGAGGGATGGCCGTCGTGTTACCAGTGAAACATAAGTTTTCTTGAATAGTTCGAATATTGAAAGTACCGTTTCATTGTACCTTCCGATAAAGTCGTTAGGATTAAACTCTAGATCGAGTAGATTCTTGCAAAGCCTTGATAGTTTTAATAGAGCATCTTCTCCAAAACCGTTTTCTTTTTTACTTTGAATTATTACAAGTTCAATGTCAGGGTTTTTTTTGTATTTTTCCTTTACATCAGAGTCTTCTTTAATCAGGTCGCCGTTTACAAATACGAAAATTGAATCTGCACCACCATCATGACTCTCTCCAGCTATGCCAGCTTTTATCTCTTCGTAACTAAGCTCGTACCCCTTTAGTATTTGGTTTGCTGAATAAAATTCAAAGAATTCACTCTCCGAAAAAGCTTCATCGAAGTCATCAGCTTCTTGTTTAAGTAGCTCACTTAATAGTATTTGATCGTTATTTGGCATCGTTCTCTCCATGAATCATGTAATGCAATAAAACTAACAGCGGCTACTCTATGTTTACAAATCGTAACGTTGTTAACCGTTATTACTCTGAATCAATACTCCGACACGGTCAAGTTTTAGTTACTTTAGGGTAATAGTTGGTTGGATACCTGCTACTCAAAATAACTGACTCTAATATTGCCTTAATTCTCAGTCTAGATTTTCTCAAAGCAGTCCTTAAAGTAATTACATCAACGCGTTTTAGGGCAAAAACGAGTTACGCCTGCGGGTTCGTTTTTGACTCATACACAACGGCCCTATTTGATTGAATCTCGTTAATAAAGACTAATAGATCAAATTAAGACTTATTCAGATAAAGGGCTTAATTGCCCTTTATTTTTTCCAAAAACAACTGCTTTTGTTCAGGGGTTGCCTGTTGCCACCAATAGTCCAACATGCCAACCACATCTGGATGTGCTGATTTAGGCGCTACAGGTGCTGGCGTAATTGCTCGTGTGGTAGTGCTTGGCGTTGAATAACGTGGTGCAGTAGGTGTTGATGGCTCACTTACTATCTCTGTCGCTACACTTGGTCTTTCTTGCGTCACCACCAATGTTGTCGCTAACGATTCATTGGGTGCTTGCAACATAATCAACGGCTGATCTGCAAATGCCTTTGCCGCAACCACATTGTCAGGTCGGTTAAATTCAACCTGATACTCGCCGTCTTGATCGATACTTATTTTTGCCCAAAATGGCTTCGACTCTATGGTTTCGTGGTCGTCATAGCCCACTTCATACAAGTCGGTGTAACGCATTTTGACCACATACTCCCCTTTTGCTAAGTCCAACTCTCGCACTTTGGAGAAGAATGAGTGTTCAATGGTTTTATCATCAACTTGCAAGGGAATAATTTCTTCAGGAAAACTTAGCAACGCAGCCTGTGAAAGCGGTGACAACAGTAAAACAGCGGTCGCAAGCGTATATTTTAAGCGCATCTATTCACTCCTTCGTGAGTACCAAATCATTTTATACCAATTGTATTAAGTAAATGAGCTATTTTGAAGCGGGGAAATAGCTTTAGTAGCAAGGCAAAAATTTTGCTATTTAGTTGTTCTAAATGAGAATTACTGCATACCTGCTTATATCTCTACCCTTTTAATTGATGCGCAGCGGGTTAACGCATCAAATCTATTGAGTCTCCTTGAGAGTTAGCTATGCTAGAGCAATTCAATATGCAGATAAGGAAGGACCATGAGTTCAGAAACTATTTTTACCAAAATTATTAATCGAGAGATCCCAGCAGACATCGTTTACGAAGATGAACAAGCACTCGCGTTTAGAGACATTAATCCACAAGCGCCATTTCACGTCTTAGTTATTCCTAAAACAGCAATTGCGACCATCAATGACGTGACGGAAGAAAATGCTCATCTTGTTGGTCATTTATATGTTGTTGCCGCCAAATTAGCGAAAGAGCACGGCTTTGCAGAAGATGGTTATCGTGTAGTGATGAACTGTAATGATCATGGTGGTCAAACTGTCTATCACCTTCACCTACATGTATTAGCTGGAAAAGAAATGGGCTGGCCGCCTTACCAAAATACGAAAAAAGTACCACTTTAGATTATTCTCTGTTAAGCAATGTAAATAAGTAAGTTATTAACAGCAATTGTTAAAAGCTTACTTATTTCAACAAATTACATTTAAATACATATTCTGTACATAATTTCGATTTATTATTTCACTTTGTTATATAGCGGATTTCTCTATCTTGTACTAAAAATTCTAATACAAAAGGTCTGAATCCCATGTTAGCATTGAGAAATCGGAAAAATTAGAGTGTGTCCAAAAATGAGCAGTAGTGCTTTTTTGTTATTAGATAAAGAACCGGTTAACACCATTGGTATCAATGTGTTACAACCTTTGTTAAAAACCCAAGGGTTGGATGTTACTATCGGAACTGATATCTCAGATGTGCCTGAAGGCACTCGATTACTTTTCATCGAAACCGCAGTGAACGATTCTTGGGGTCAATTAAAAGAACAACTAGTCAACCTCAAAGTTAAATGCGATATCGTGCTATTCAACTTAGATGAAAACCCGGAGCTTGCCAATCGTGCGCTGCTAAGCGGTATTCGTGGTGTATTTTACACGACAGACAACGCCGACGTGCTAATGAAAGGGATCCGTTTGTTGCTTGAAGATCAACTTTGGTATCGCCGTGACGTGATGTGCAATGTGTTAAATCGCATGTTGCAATTCAATAAGGATGCATTACATAAACTAACCGAAGGTGATATCGAACCTGTTAAGCTCACTAAGCGAGAAAAAGCAATTATCGCGCTAATGAGTAAAGGCGCGAAAAACAAAGAGATCGCTGAAGAGCTAAATATCAGTCCACATACGGTGAAAACGCATCTGTACAGTGCATTTCGTAAGACCAAATGTCGTAACCGTATCGAACTCCTTTCATGGGCTCAGCAGAATATTCCTGACGAAATTCGCTAAGCTTCATATGTCTTTAACCTGCTGACGCAAGTCGGCGGGGGAAGACAGCGCTGACATCGTGATATCGAAGCTTCTGTTTCATACGGGCTTTACTGCCTCAACGAATACCTCTATGCTAAGTTTTTTCGCAACAAAAAGCAGTTTTAGGTAAATGCTCGACCCAAAAACCCTCTACCTAACCAGCCTCGTCATGACGGCAATGATGGCACTCCTTACCTTTTTAACGTGGCGAGCGAATAAAAGCACTCCCGGAACGCTGCTCTATATTTTTTACCCTCTGGTTTTGCTTTGTGCGATTTCTTCCTTTGCACTACACGGCTATTTTGACAATTGGGAAACCATTCCCATTGCTAATACCTTGCTATTCACGGCCTCCATCATCCACTGTATGGCGATAAGGCAGTTTTTAGGGGTTAAAGGCCCATCCTTTAAAGTGTTTCTCGGCGTTACAGCAGGGCTTTTCATCTTGTTGATGTACAGCAGTATTTTCTCTCCTAGCCTGAGAGACAGGATCCTTATCTCAGACTTACAACACTTAGCTGAAGCGACACTCCTGCTCTATTTCTTTATCCGCTTCGCACGAAATAAATACCCTAACGGCAGCATAGTCTATATCACCATTCTACTTATTATATTGGTGATATTTACCGGCAGAACCCTATTAATGGGAGAAGTGACGCATTTCACGCTTTTCAAAGAGAACTGGTTTACCATCACTATTTTCTTCAATGGCGTCCTTGCTCCCATTTTTTATGCAACAGGCATGGCGCTGTTATGTAACGAGCAAAGAGAACAAAACCTTAATAAACTTGCATTAAAGGCACAACAAGACCTTGAGCTGCGCGGTATGTTTTTATCAACGATCAGTCATGAGATACGAACTCCGCTTAACGGTATCTTGGGCAGCGCCCAACTTGTACTGGGACGCACCAGAGATAGTCGCAACAAGGCCTACTGTGAGGCTATCGTAAACTCTGCAGAGTCGCTAAATTTACTGATTGATAAAGTACTAGACTACGCCAGTTTGGAGCAAAGTGATGAAGCCTTGTACGAAGAGGATGTTGAGCTTAGAAGTTGGCTACAAAACCTTTGCTTATTGCTCAGCCCGCTTGCAGAGCAAAAGAGACTACACTTTGAACTGGTGTACGAACTGCCCGATCAGGTGTGCTATTACTTTGACCAACAAAAGCTAAGACAAATTCTTATCAACCTCGTTGGTAATGCCATTAAGTTCACTGATAAAGGGGAAGTAAAACTCAAAGTTGAGATTTTAAAAGACCAACAAATTGAGCATAAAGTGCGCTTTAGTATCACGGACTCAGGGCCAGGTATTGATAGTGAAGATATTAATAAGCTGACCGAGCCATACGTACAAAGTAGTGCAGGTAAAGTTAAGGGTGGTACGGGCTTGGGGCTTGCCATTACCAGTCGCCTACTCAACCGTCTGAATTCGCAGCTAGATATTCAAAGCGAGCTTAACAAAGGCAGTACATTCAGTTTTGATTTACTACTAAACATTGGTGAACTGAGCTTAGTAGAGCAGCGCCCGCAGCACGATAACTGTATCACCGGTCTGAAAGTACTGTTGGTAGAAGACCTGGATCTCAACCAAAAAATCGCTATTGAGTTTATGGCAGAAGATGAGCATAAGGTTAAATTGGCAACCAATGGTAAAAGCGCCATCGAGATGCTAATACAGCACCATTTCGATGTGGTGTTGTTAGACATGAACTTACCCGATCTTTCCGGGCAAGAAGTATTAAAGCAGCTACAAAATTGTGAGCATAAAAACAAACGAACCCCTTTCCTAGCCTTTACCGCAAGCCTCAGCCCTGATGAGGTTAAAGAATACTTAGCACTCGGCATTCGCGATATTGTTGGCAAACCGATAAAGCAAGAAAAATTACGCCAAGCGCTTAGCGAGTCTCAGTCTCCCAAAAAAGCCAATGTCAGCGTCGAGTTGCCCGATATCCTATACGATGAAACGGCTGTAAATGCCCTAAAGTCTGGATTTAGTGAAGATGAAGTCTCTTCGATTTACAACGAGTTTGTGTTGTCGGCTCGTAATAAACTCATCCATATTCAGCAGCTATTAGAGCAAGACGAAGATCAATGTATTAGACAGCTTCATCGTCAAGCCAGCACCGCGTTACAACTCGGGTTTAACCGCTATGGTTCAAATTTGAAAAAAGCAGAGCGCCGCTTATTGGATGGCAAATCCTGCCATGATGAACTCACAGAAGCCATGACGCTATGGCAAGACAGTCTCGCTGCATATCTCCACTTTGTTCGTAAAGAGGCGATAGGTTAAGCGTCATTAAACGCATGTTGTTCGACATCATAATAAAACTTGTTCATGCTTAGTAAGCATATACATTAACGCTAATTTAACCGAGGCAAACTGCTCGCCTTGGGCAATAACTATAAAATTAAGGGAACATCTATGTCATTTTTTAAATCACCATTAGCCATTGCTATTGGTGCTGCTGTGATTGGTTTGGCTCAGCCAGCCAGCGCTGATGATGCCGTTACAGCCACGCAAAAAGAAGAGAAGTCAACCAAAGGCTGGGATGTGCTCAACCCACCAGGTGAAAAGCAAACCATCACCATCGATACCAACGAAACCACATGGAGTAACTTAGATGTTAGCCCTGATGGTAAAAGCATCGTCTTTGATATGCTTGGCGACCTTTACATCATGCCAATTGGCGGTGGTAAAGCAACAGCCTTAACATCCGACATGGGCTGGAACATTCAACCTAAGTTTTCGCCTGATGGCAAGCACATCGCATTTATCTCCGATCGCGCAGGTGGCGATAACCTGTGGGTGATGGACGTAGATGGCAAAAACCTGCGTCAGGTATCAAAAGAAGTGAATAATATTGTTCACAACCCTGCATGGTCGCCTGATGGTCAATACATTGCAGTTAAGCAAGGTCAAGTAACGGGGCGTACCATTCCAGGTGGCTCTATTCGTATGTATCACATCAGCGGCGGTAAAGGCGTGTTGGTTCGCGAGCGTCTACATGGTGCAAAATCGCAAAAGAACGTTGCAGAGCCCGCTTTTTCTCACGATGGCAAGAAAATCTATTACTCAGTTGATGCGACCTCTGGCGTGCGCTGGGAATATAACAAAAACTCGCTCGACGCTGTATTCGAAATTCGTAGTTGGGATTTAGCAACCGGTGAAGAAGAGACAGTGATCCGTGGTGCTGGCGGTGCTATTCGTCCAACCGTCAGTCCTGATGGTAAATCTATTGCGTTTGTTAAACGCGAAGATAACGGCAACGAAATGATCGGTTCCTTATATATTAAAGATTTACACTCTGGCGTCGAAACTCGTGTTTATGCCGGCCTTGATCGCGATTTACAAGAAGCCAATGGCGCACATGGTAACACACCTTCTTTTGCTTACACGCCGGATGGTAAATCCCTCGTTTTTTGGGCGAAAGGGGTATTCAACCGCGTCAATATCGCATCGCACGAGGTCAACGTCATCCCTACTCGCGTTGTCGCTGAAAAACAAATCACACCGGCGCTACGCTTTGCGGTAGATGTCGCGCCTGACACTTTTAAAGTCAAACTTGCACGCTGGTCTCAAATTTCTCCTGATGGTGAAACTGCACTATTCCAAGCGCTTGGCTACCTTTACGTAAAAGACATTGTGTCAGGCAAAGTAAAACGCCTCACTAAGCAAACCGACCACTTTGAGTTCTACCCAAGCTACTCTCGCGATGGCAAGTCTATCGTTTACACAACTTGGAGTGATAAAGACTTAGGCGCAATACGTGTTGTGTCTGCAAACGGTGGTAAAGGTAAAGTGATCACCCAAGAACCTGGTCACTATATCTCACCTAGCTTTTCACCAAATGGCAAAAACGTGCTATTTAAAAAGGTAACTGGTGGCTACTTGCTAAGCGGTGACTGGTCAATGCATCCAGGGATTTATCTAGTTAATGCCAACGGCGGTGAAGCAAAACGCATCATTAAACACGGCGACAATCCGCACTTTGGAGCCGACTCTGAGCGCATTTACTTCTCCACCATGAGTGATGAAACACATCGCGAACTAAAAAGTGTTAACCTCAATGGTCAAGAAGAACGTAGCCACTTCAAAGGTGATTACGTCTTTGACTTTAAGGTCTCTCCAAATGGCCAATATGTTGCATTTATCGAGCATTTCAATACGTTTGTTGCACCTTTTACCAGTACAGGTAAAACCTTATCCATTAACAAGGGTGAGAAAGCTTTCCCAGTTAAGCAAGTGTCAAAGTACTCTGGTGATTTCCTAAATTGGAAAGCGGACAGCAGCGCGCTAACTTGGGCATTTGGTCCCACACTTTATCAGCGCAAACTGACTGACACTTTCGCTTTCGTCGATGGTGCATCTGACAACACCGACGAGCTAACCGCTGAAGGTATCGACTTGAGTTTTGAGCAAAAAGCAGATAAGCCTGAAGGTATGATTGCGTTAGTCGGCGGTAAAGTAGTGACTATGCGTAACGCTGAGAACGAACAAGAAATCATCGACAATGGTGTGATCCTAATCAAAGAGAATCGCATCGTTGCAGTCGGTAAGCAAGGTGAGCTAGACGTTCCTAGCACAGCTAAAGTAATGGATATTAGCGGTAAAACCGTGATCCCAGGCCTTATCGATGCCCACGCACATGGCAGTTACGGTAGCTATAACCTACAGCCACAGCAAAACTGGAATCAGTATTCTAATCTTAGCTTTGGTGTAACGACTATCCATGATCCATCAAATAACTCTGCCGAGGTATTTTCTATGGCAGAACTACAAAGAACGGGTTTAACGGTCGCGCCACGCACCTATTCTGTTGGACGTATTTTATATGCTGGCCACGCGCCGGGTTATAAAACACCAATCAGTAACCTTGAAGACGCAGAGTTCCACGTTAAACGCCTAAAAGACGCTGGCGCTATTTCAGTGAAGAGTTACAACCACCCTCGCCGTGAGACACGTCAGCAAGTATTGGAAGCGGCGAAGAACATGGAAATCATGGTTGTGCCTGAAGGTGGTTCAAAATTCCAACACAACATGAACATGATAGTCGATGGTCATACTGGTGTTGAACATGCCCTACCGATCCCGAATATTTACTCTGATATCGAACAAATGTGGGGACAAACAAATGTTGGCTTTACGCCAACTTTCGTTGTTGCCTATGGCGGTATCTCTGGCGAAGAATACTGGTATCAACACACTAATGTGTGGGAAAACGAGCGCTTAATGAGCTTCGTTCCTGAGTATGTGGTAAAGCCAAGATCAATTCGTCCAAGCAAAGCACCTGAACGTCACTATAACCATATCAATGTCGCCAAAACCGCAAAACAGCTTCGCGATAAGGGTGTGACTGTGCACATTGGTGCTCACGGCCAGCGTGAAGGTCTAGCTGCACATTGGGAATTATGGTCTATGGCACAAGGCGGATTTACACCTTGGCAGGCGCTTCGCAGCGGTACAATCGACGGTGCAAGATATCTAGGTATGGACCGTGACCTTGGTACGATCGAACAGGGAAAACTCGCCGATCTTGCCATCATAGATGGTGATGTGCTGTCTAACATCCGTGATTCAGAGAAAGTTGCCTACACCGTGATCAATGGCCGTATCTACGATGCGGCCACCATGAATGAAATCGGCAACTATGACAATAAACGTCAGCCTTTCTTCTTTGAAAATGGCGCACAAACCCAAATGCATCCAGCAACTGCTGAGTATATGGAAGAAAAGGCCCATACCTATCATTGGAAACACTAATACGTAGCACGATTGAAGCGTGAAACGTTAAGTTTACAAGCCCGGCTATCTAGATAGCCGGGTTTTTTATTTTTTGTCTAGATCTTAATCAATACTGTTCTATGCTGTTATAGGTACTTCCATAGCAACAAGGAATTAGGTTATGTCTGGGTTTTCGCAATTTTTTAACTCTCTTAATTTAACTAAAAAGCTGATTTTTGCATTTCTAATCGTCGCGCTCGTGCCGTTGATAGTAATTATTTCCATCGCACTTAATACCGCATCGAATGCCATGACAGCGCAAGTATATTCACAACTTGGTGCCGTTAGTGAGATCAAAAAAAGCGCGGTTAATCGTTACTTTAAGACCGTTGAGGATAAACTCGATGCCTTTACGGCAAACCCATTACTTCCTGTGATTGCACAAGAGTTTATTACCAGCTTTCCTAGCGCTCAGGCCGATATTAACTATGCCAAATTATCTCGATTTTATGATGAAGTGTTCGTACCTAAATTCAATCAAGAAAACCCCGAAGATACGAGCACAGCAAGGCTAATTGGTAACATTTCAGAGTCTGGGCTTGCGCTGCAAGCACGTTACTTAGCAAGCAACCCCTACCCAGTTGGCGAAAAATACAAATTTATTGAAGCCGGTCACTTAGATAGTTATGACCTTGCTCACCGCAGTTACCATCCATATATGCTTAACATCGCCGACATTTATGAGTTTTACGATATCTTTATCATTGACCCAAGTAATGGAAATATTGTCTATTCCGTATTTAAAGAGGTTGATTTTGCTACCTCACTAGAAACGGGTCCTTATGCCAATAGTAATCTAGCTTCTCTTTATCAAGAACTGAAGGACTCAACGGATCCAACAATCAGCGCTTTCGCAGACTACAAACAATACCTCCCCTCCTATAATGCACCCGCTAGTTTTATTGCCAAACCTATCGTGGTGAATGGCCAAACCATTGCAATTGTAGCTGCACAGCTATCTATTGATGCCATCAATGCCATTATGACCGAGCGAGAAGGCTTGGGAGAAAGTGGTGAAACCTACCTAGTTGGCCCTGAGGGCCTGATGCGTTCAGACTCATTCTTAGATCCACAACATCATTCCGTGGTGAATTCATTTCGATACCCTGAACGCGGCAAGGTAGCCACGCTTGCAGTCTCTCAAGCATTAAATAATCAATCTGGACAACAGGTTATTGAAGACTACAACGGCGAAGCCGTGTTATCTGCCTATACACCAGTGGAAGTCTTTAATACGCGCTGGGCACTGCTTGCCGAAATTGACGAAGCGGAAGCGTTTGCTTCTATCACCTCACTATCTCAATACCTGATGATTATTTTAGCGGTCACTATAGTATTAGTACTGATCGTCGCCTACTGGTTCTCAAAAACGCTTACCAAACCTGTTCACGAGTTGGTAGAAACCATGAAATCAGTTGAACAGGAAGGTAACTTTTCATTGCGAGCGCCCATTCGTAGTCATGATGAAATAGGCAATAGTGCACAGGCATTTAATTCTCTACTGGATGCCCTACAGCTTTCTATCACAGAGGCTAATCGCGTCATGAATCAAATGGCCTCGGGCAAGTTTGACGACCGCATCAAAGTACCGTGTCGGGGCGAGCTAGAAACCCTAAAAGAAGCCACTAACCATTGTGCTAATACGTTAAGTCGAGCCATCTCTGAACTGAATGAAATTTCCATTGATATGGCAAATGGTCGCTTCGATACCAAACTTAATGCTCCCATGTCTGGCGATTTAGACAAGCTCAAAAATAATATTAACGATTCTTTGGCATCGATTAATTCGACTATGAACGGTATTGTTCATGTGATGACCAATATTGAGCAAGGTAACTTTAAGGAACAAGTCACCGTGCCCGCTAAAGGCAAGTTAGCGCAACTTAAAGATTCGGTAAATAATTCCGTACGCAGCCTTAGCAGTGCAATTGACGGTATCAGCACGATTATGTCTGCACTACGCCAAGGCGACTTTTCTGCGCAACTCGATGCCCCTCTCGCAGGCCAATTAGATACCTTAAAACAAGATATCAACTCCAGCATGGCAAACCTAGACAGAGTAATGAAAGAAATAGGCACTGTGATGGCTGGCGTCAGCAACGGCGACTTTAAACAACAAGTGGATGTGGTAGCAACGGGCCAACTCGCGCAACTTAAAGATAATATCAATGCTTCTGTGACCGCCGTTGATGTTGCTATCTCGGAAATTTCTACGGTGATGATGGCTATTAGCCATGGTCGATTCGACCGCACCATTCAATCTGCGATGTCTGGCCAGCTTGATAATCTCAAAGGTGATATCAACCGTTCAGTCGAGAACCTCAATCAGGTCATCGAAGAACTCGGCAGCGTAATGGGCGCAATGTCCGAAGGAGACTTTAGTCAAAAAATAGAGTTGCCACTACAAGGTCAGCTGCAACAGCTTAAAGAGAATGTAAATGACTCGACCTTACAGGTCTCTGGAGCAATCTCCGAAGTGAGCAGCGTGTTGGCCAATGTTGCTCAGGGTGACTTAAGTAATCAAGTAAATGGGGAATATTTTGGCGTGTTTAAGTCTTTGCAAAATGACACCAATACCACAATTAAAAAACTCACCAGTGTAATCGAAGGGATCCAAGCCGCTGCAAATTATGTTGCTCAAAGTGCCGGAGAAATAGCGGCGAGTAACACTGAAATCAGTCAACGCACAGAAGAGCAAGCAGCAAACTTAGAAGAAGCCAGTGCCAGCACTGGTAATATGTTAGATGAACTCACTAAGGTTTCAAACCAATCTGGTGATGCCGTAGGGCTGGCAACAAACGCAGAAAACATAGCCAAAGAAGGGGGCAGCTTATCTGCCCAAACCGTAGCCGCAATAATTGAAGTGAACAAAGCCAGTAAAGACATTAATGAGATTGTATCGGTGATTGATGGACTTGCGTTTCAAACCAACCTGCTGGCACTCAATGCCGCCGTTGAAGCGGCACGAGCGGGAGAAAATGGCCGTGGCTTTGCAGTCGTTGCAAACGAAGTACGAGAGCTGGCAGGGCGTAGCGCCGCCTCTGCAAAGCAAATCAAAGAAATTATCTCAAACAGTAATCAGAAGGTAGAGCAAGGGACTGAACTTGCCAATAGTTCCGGTGAAAAGCTGCAACAAATCGTTGGCGCCGTGAGTGATGTAAATAACAACATCATTAAAATCAATGAGTCGACTTCAATGCAGCAGCAAGCCATTAAAGAAGTGGATTTGGTGGTGCAAAGGCTGACAGATCTTATTCAAGAAAACTCTGCAATTACCGAAGAAACGATGGCAGCGGCGAGACAAATGGCCGAGCAAGCCCATGAAATGCGCTCCCAGTTGAGCTATTTCCGTTTATCAAAAAATGATTACAGCGCCACTGGCAGAGAAGGTGAATTGCTTGTGCATCAATATAATGCATCTTAGGGCCAGTTGAGTTTCGAGTTAGAGCATGCCCAACTAAGCCTTTTAGTTGGGCATGCTATGCCTGTACCAATGTGTATTATGCCAATGTAAATTTATCCGCATCGAGGTGGGCTGGAAATTTAGCTTTATACTGCTGCAAATCGCTCAGTTTTAGCTTTACGGTAATAACCTCAGCTTGGTTATCTACTGCCGACACAAGACTATTACCATTGAAATCAACCGCTTTGGTACCGCCATTATGTGCAGTGCCATACCCGTCTTCACCTACGCGATTTACCGCAAGCACAAAGCACTGATTCTCGATTGCGCGAGCAGCCAGTAAAGTATCCCAATGATTTCGGCGTGCCGCTGGCCAGTTTGCAATATTAATCATAACCTCATAATCGGTCTGATTGCGCTGAAATACTGGGAAACGTAAGTCATAGCAGATCTGCGGTAAGAATCTAATGCCTTTTAATTCGAACACTTCACGGTGCTCACCAGCAACGACAAAATCACCCTCATTACCCAAACAGAATAAGTGTCTTTTGTCATAATGAAGTATCTTTCCATCCGGCTGGCACCACACCATACGGTTAGCCTTTTTATCTCCTTGCGGAACCAGTATGCTGCCCGCTACAACAGCTTCAAAGCGCTGAGCATATTGCTGTAAAAACTCGATGGCTGCATCAGCATAGCGCTCAACATCCGGCTCTTTTACGGCGAAGCCGGTAGCAAATGTTTCTGGTAGCAAAATTAAATCGCTTGGCTCGACATTTTCTAGCAAACGTTCAATATGGGTAAAGTTGGCCTCAGGTGAAAGCCACTGGATATCTGTTTGAACAAGGGTAACGGTTAAAGTTGACATAAGCGTTTTGCAGCCTCTTCTAATGTCTGATTTTCCTTAGCAAAGCACAATCGTATAACCTTGTCTTCAGGTGCTTGTTGGTAAAAAACGCTGAGTGGCACTGCCGCAACCCCAACCTCTTCCACCAGATAGTGACAAAAGGCAACATCATCAAGATCAGAAATTTCACTGTAATCCAAAAGCAAAAAATAAGTCCCTTCACTTGGTAATAGCGTAAATCGGCTTGACGCTAACGCCTTAACCAGTACATCGCGTTTTTGTTGATAAAACCCACTCAGCTCATCAACGTGCTCAGGGTGTTCAGCAAGCATATCAGCCAATGCAAGTTGTGCCGGAGTGAAACTTGAGAACGTTACATACTGATGGATTTTTCTAAACTCAACAGTCATTTGCTTTGGCGCCACACAGTAACCCATTTTCCAGCCTGTACTATGAAAGGTTTTACCAAAGCTAGAGATCACAAACGCACGCTCAAACAATGCAGGATCAGTTAATGCGCTCAGATGGGGCAAACCATCAAAGGTAATATGCTCGTATACTTCATCACTGATCAATAACAAGTCATGCTGATTTAGCAGCTGTTTTAGTTGCTCTAAATCTGACGGCTTCAGCGTTTTAGCCGACGGGTTATGCGGTGTATTGATGATAATAGCACGGGTATTTGGGTTGATACTCTCTGCGACTTGTTGCCAATCAATTTGGTAATGTGGCGCGGTCAATGCAATATGTACGGCTTTTCCGCCAGCAAGTTCAATTGCAGGCTCATAGGAGTCATAAGCCGGATCGAATACAATAACTTCGTCCCCTTCAGATACTATTGCCTGAATTGCCACGAAGAGTGCTTCCGTTGCACCGGAGGTCACCGTGATCTGTTCTTGTCCTGAAACACTCACCTGATAACGACGCTCAATTAATGCCGCAACTTGTGCTTGCAAGCTCGGTATGCCGGCAGAAGGCGAATACTGATTTTGACCTTCGCCAACATAGTGACTCAATTGTGATTTGAGGTAATCAGGCGCATCAAACTCCGGAAAGCCTTGCGATAAGTTGATCGCACCATGCTCGTTCGCTAATGCCGTCATTTGGCTAAAGATACTAATTCCAACCTGAGGTAACTTACTTTTCACTGCAACACTCTCTTTCTTATGGTGCTAATCGTGAGTGGATGCTATCATTGCTCAAAATAGATGTATAGCCGTCCAAACGCATTTAATTTATAGGTGTTAACTATGCACACACAAGCCGCAAAACTCGCGCTTATCGACGCAGGAGCTTGGGTTGCTCAGCAAGGCTGGGTTCCCGCGACTGGTGGTAATTTCTCTATCAAAACAGACTCTGGCTTTGTTGTCACGGCCAGCGGCTTTGATAAAGGTAAATTAGCACCAGAACAATTTCTGGAATTAGACGCCACTGGCACCATCATTGCCGGTAGTGGCAAGCCTTCAGCCGAAACCGCATTGCACCTAAAATTATATGATTTATGTGCGGGTGCACAGTGTATATTACACACGCATTCCGTAGCTGCGACTGTGTTGTCGCGATTTATTCAAGGCGATCAATTTCAGATCCGTGGTTATGAAATGCAAAAGTCACTGTCTGGCATTCAATCCCATGAAGAAACCCTATCCATTGCTATTTTTGATAACGATCAGGATATAGAGCGACTAGCACAGCGGGTGGCGCAATCTCATCAAACTACACCAGTTGTACACGGTGTATTGATCCGAGGTCACGGGTTATACGCCGTGGGCCGCACAGTGCAAGAAACTCGTCGTCATATTGAGGGCTTAGAGTTTTTATTTGCCTGCGAATTAGAACGCATCAAATTGGAGGGGCGCCAATGATCAAAGCCATTTTAACAGATATTGAAGGGACAATTACCCGCATCTCCTTTGTTAAAGAGATACTATTCCCATATGCCGCTGCGCATTTACCGCAATTTATTCGCGACCATCAACATGACGCCGCCGTTGTCGAGCAAATTAGTGCTGTCAGAGCAGAATTGGATAATGCCAACGCTGATATTGATACCGTGATTGCCGCGCTACTTGAGTGGATCGCCGCAGATAAAAAAATCACGCCATTAAAACAGCTACAAGGTCTCGTTTGGCAGTTTGGCTATACAAACGGCGATTTTACCGGACATTTGTATGAAGATGCCTACCAATTTTTAACACAACAAAAAGCGAATGGCTGCGACCTCTACGTGTATTCCTCGGGCTCAGTGAAAGCGCAGCAGCTACTGTTTGCGCACTCAGACTATGGTGATATTCGCCCGCTATTTAGTGACTACTTTGATACTAAAGTGGGTGCCAAGCAGGAAGTCTCGTCGTATCAGAACATTATTGCAGCCCTACCGTATGAAGCAGAGCAAATACTCTTTTTAAGCGATATCGTTGCCGAGCTAGACGCGGCAAAGGCCGCTGGCATGCAAACATTACAACTGTTTAGAGATGCACAAGCAACATCACCTGAACATCCAGTTATATCAAGCTTTGACCATTTTGATGAAGGGGCATTTTCATGAGTCAACTGACTATCTACCAGGTACAGAATCCAAGCCAAGCTTTACAACAAGAGCAAGACGCAAACATCATCGCATCTTTGCTCGCAGAGCAAGGCGTACGCTTTGAACAATGGCAGACTAGCACCGATATCACCGCTGAAATGTCACAAGACGACATTATTAATGCCTACCTGAGCGATATTGAAAGATTAAAGACGCAAGGCGGCTATCAAACTGTCGACGTGATTTCACTTGCAAAGGGCAACCCTAGTGCCTCGGAGTTGCGACAAAAGTTTCTTTTTGAGCATACTCATAGCGAAGATGAAGTACGTTTTTTTGTTAAAGGACAAGGGCTATTCTGCTTACACTTAAACGATAAGGTTTACCAAGTTTTATGTCAGCAAGGTGACCTAATCTCAGTACCAGAAAATACGCCTCATTGGTTCGATATGGGTAGCGATCCAGAATTTACCGCCATTCGCCTGTTCAATAATCAAGAGGGTTGGGTTGCAAAAAGCACGGACTCTGACATTGCAAAGCAGTTTCCCTTACTTGATTAATCCAAGTCTGAATACTCACAGTATTAACGAAGCACTGTGAGTACTTGCTTACTCATGCTAGGCTCACAACCTTCAACAAAATACACACCAAATTCCATCACCAGATTTTACCTCATGACTCATTTCAATATTTGTATTACAACAGCAAGTAAACCAACATGGCACTGACATAATAGGTAAACTCTTGAAGAGGCCTGACTTTCAATCTACGTTTCCGTTGATATGAACGTTTTCACTTATCAAAACTAAGTCCTTAAAATGCGCATACTCTCCCTAAAACGCGTTAACTTTTTGTACCTAACTGCAAGAAAGCCTCCTTATCAACTAATCGGCTCGACATTTGATTAAAATACAAAATTATTTAATTTCTTTGAGCGCGCTGATGAGTAAGTTTATTGATGTTTGCTGCTGATGCTGTTTCAAAAGTAAATACATCACCGTTATCGCTGTATACCCAAATAACACAGATTTATACATGTATGGAAAGTAGTTTAAAAATACAGAGAGAGCAAGATACAAGAAAACAAACCCCGTGACTTCAATTTTTTTCTTCCGTTCAACCTTATTTGCTTGTTCTAATTGCTTAATAATTTCATCTAATTCTATTGATTTCGATTCTTGTTTTTCCATAATAATACCTTTTAAAGTTTGATTCGCTTATTGCTTGGTTTAGGTTAAATAAGACGACACTATAGTTTAAAGCTCGGAAAGGCCGAAATAATTTCTTTGTATAGTATCGGGTTGCTATTTTGATACGCAGCAACCCTTTGTTTGTGACTTGATTCAATAGGGGCTCCCGCGTAGAGCAGCTGAGAGATATAGAAAAAGCTGTCATTCAAACTCATATTATTCCCAGCAGCTAACTCCATGGCACTTGCCCCATTTTCAACCTGCTCTAGTGCAAAGTCTAAGGCATCTAGCCCATAGGGATCTGGCTTGACTGAAACCTTATGTCTCAGCAAATATGTCATGATTTTTGGAGTGCGTAATAAAACGGCATAGAGCAACGCATTGCGACCTAGTGGGTCAACAAAATGTAAATCCAAGTCATATTTAACGAGCGCCTTAATTAGTGGAAGGTTGTGCGTTCGCACTAAATTTAATATTGTTTGGGGACCTAGCTGTGCCCCTTTTTCAAGTAATCTAGTTATTTCATCGATACTGGCATTTGTCGAAATGGCCATGGTCAATAAAGCGTTTAGCATTTCTTGCTGCTCTATTTGCGCATTTTGTTCAGTCATATGATCTGCAGCTTGCTGCCAATTACCTTTTTGTGCCAGCGTAAAGGCTTCTGTGATCGCCTCTTGTAACTTGGCTTGCTTTGCCTTTTCTTCATCGCTTAACTGCGCTTGTTGTTCGGTGTGTCTCGCCAGCAAAGCTTTTAATTGTTCATAACGATAATTGTCTACTGCCATTTTGTTCAGCAAATCAGGTTCTTGCCCCAAAACACGGACTATCATGCTTGGATCAGTATTCTGTTCAGTGACTGTAGTAACCAAACTCTCAGCTGACTGTTTTATCTCTTTAACATTAACGGCCTGTAACTGCTCATTATTTAGCTGTTCATATGCGTGCTCACGATTAAATACTAGCTGTATTTTTGCTCGCCCGACAGAGTGAAAGCAGGGATGGGCTTTAGACAACTTTTCAGGAGCTACTATGTCTGATAAAACGGCGCGATATAATTTATCGACACCCGATTCAATCTCATCTTGCCATTCTGACGGTATTGCATTTTCTACGTGTTGAAGCTGGGTCTTATATTGCGCGAGAGTACCATCAGAGAGCCAGTGAAGAAGCCTCTTACTACTAAGTTCGTTCGAAGGGCGCACCCCATTTGCTAGTAATAAAAGAATGATAGACTCTACTTCATCAGCTTTGTCTGTAGGTGCTGGTGAGAGTAAATCGAGGGCATTATTCGAAAATGGGTCAGCAATTGCTGGACTTCCTTCTTTAAGCCAAAACGTAGTTAATTCAGAGTTAATTGCAGCAATAGCAACATTTGTTAGTGATGTATAATGCTCTAACTCATCGTCATACCAAACTTCACTCGGTGTTAGTCCGCTTGCATCGAGTAACTGGGCCATAAGGGTTGGAGCGATACCTAGTTGCGTGGCTGTAACCAAGTCTTGATATGTCACCAAAATACCGCTCGAGGTAAGCTCTGAAATAACGTTGGAATTGTCACCTTGAAGTTGCGTCAATATGAGACTCACAGGTGTGTCGTAGACAGAAACACGCTTGCTGGCTTGTATTTTATTTTGCTGATAGGCGGTTATTAACCCTTTGATGTCTTGACTTCTAAGGTAGGCCCAGAACATATCAGCCTGTCGCTGAGATAAAATACCATTAGCGTAGTGAGGGATTGCATCTACCGATTGGTAATACTTCGATTCAGGCCTTAGCATTCGACCTCTAAGTATACCTAGGCCCGCAGCTTTTGAAATATAATCTAGCTGGTTTTCGCCTAATCCCTGATGCTGCATAGAAGAAAATATATATTGAATACGCTGCTCAGCTAGAGCTTGCCAGCTTACCATATCATCAATATCACTTGCATAGTCATTACACATCACACTGATCGTTTCTTCCGGCTGAGTTGCAACACTTCCCAAGCTTGTATGCTGATATTGTCCAATGTTATTTGACTGCAACGGCTCACGAGTTATTACATTTTCCTCGATGTTGTCAAAGGCGAGGTATGTCCAATAAAGGCAGAGCAGTGCTAACAATGTAGCGCTTGCAATTAAAAGTGACTTTTTACTCAATATTTTGCTCCTTGCATTAATATATATCGTCAACGATGTATAGGCGCAAAATGTGCTCCTATACATCACCTTTGCTATGCTCTAGCACACGCTTTTTTCTGATTGGCAATTTTGCTTGAACAATAACTGCCTACAGTATGCATATCAGCCTCTTTCGCCATGTTGCATGCTGCTGCTGCAACAATACCTGACGCCCCACCTGCACCTAAAGACATACTGCCAACAGCAATACCCAATATTCCAGAAGCACCAATACACGCATGATGTAATTGACTAATAGTGTATTTACGGTCCGCCACACAAGTTCCTTTAGAGTCGATGCCTGCTAAGCATTTCTTCTTTTTTTCTTCATCGGTTTTCTGTTTTGATGTCGTGCTTGTACCGCCACCACCACCACCCCCAACACCAGCGCTACTACTAGAGTTGCCCCCATCCCACGGATATAGCGTCCGCATTCGTTCTGTCTTTTGACCTATCACGTCAATTCTTTCTACGGCAGTGACATTTTGGGTAGCTAGAAGCGCTGCTAAGCTTAATACAAGCGTTTTTATTTTCACTTTATTTCCTTATTACGGTTTGTATGTATTTGACTAACTTTTTATAGGCGTTATAAGCATCAAACTTGACACACCAATACCTATAATAATTGAGTGGGTCTTCAACAATAGAGAGATGCCATCACAAAAATACACTTATAAAGAAGAAAGTAAAACTTTCAAAAAAAACAAAATAACACTTAGTTTCAACACCTTACCACAAAAAATCATGAGCAAATAACAAATTGGTAAGAACTTGATTATCGGGTTTAGAAATTAAAATTTTTATAAAGCAATTCAAAGCATGGAGTTAAATATAACAACCCACTGAATTAACAAACACTTTAACGACTTAGACTTTCACATTACTGAATAAGACATAAATAAAAAATTTTTAATAGAACTTATTAGGCTGCCACTTACCGCTATATCAATAAAAATTATCAAAGTAAGTTATTTATCCCGACTTTAAGGCCAACTTGATTAATTAAGTACCCTATTATGAGGTGATAAAACATTGTCGATAACACGGCTACCGCGTCCTGTTGCCTCCAAGGTATCTACATCCATATAAGCAAGGCAAAATTTTTCTACTTAGTTGTTCTCAATCAGAAGTTTTTAACATAGTTAGCGTCAGGTTTGCTCCTTCAGATTGAGCAAGTATTAAGACAAATTGGTATAACTCACAAATGCAACACTCTAACCAAAATAAAGCAACCAGCATCGTTTTTTAAATATAACGGTAACTGCTTAAGACCTATACACTTTACGGTCGATAGTTTACCCATTACATCGTGAACTCGATATCTATCTCACTTGCGCATAAAATACTCACAACCTTCAACAAAATACACGCCTATATGGTTATCACGATAAGCGTGATTATATTTACCGAAGAAATCGGCTTGAAACTTAAATCCCGCGTCGTTCAACTCAAACAAAAGCTTATCCACAAGATCCCAAGACATTGTCAGCGGTGAAAAAAGCAGAGTATTAGTGTGCATGCCGGTAGGAATTTCAGCCTCAGAGGACGATATAACTAAGCAATCTGTCGCATCAATAAACAATTGTTCAAACACCTGAGGGGGGCAACTTGCAACTATATGGATGTAGGTTTTTTGCGAGTGAATAGAGTGGCAGCTGCATAAGGCCAGTACAACCACACCGATAATGAACCATCCCTTCATTAGCTACTTTACCTTACTTCAAATTCTCTATAGTAAAGCAGCTTGTCCCTAAAGCTGAAATGAAGGTTTTGTGACCATGCAATAATGGGAAACTATTAATTTCTAATGATATAAGCAATAACAGCTGAATATTATTTTGAAATCTTTGATAATATCGAAATTTGTATATCCGCCTTTTTGATTACTAACTTGGTATTTTCATGGTTCTTGAAGCAACACAATCAAAGTATATTGATATAGGATGTTGGCAACTTAATACGGCAACACAAACCATCAACAACAAACACGAGCGCAAAGAACTTGAGCCTCTGCTGTTTAAAACACTTATGTATCTCATTGGTAACCAAGAGCGGATCATTACGCGGCAGGAACTGGCTGAACATGTTTGGCAACTTAACTTTGTCGACGACAATACAATTAACCGAGTCATTTTCGAGTTAAGAAAGCAGTTGGCTTGTGATCTGCAACCTCAACCAACGATCAAAACCCACTATCGCAAAGGCTACAGTTTCACGATACCGGCACCTGAACCGATTGAGCTATCTAGTAAGACATCTGACACCACAGGAAACAGCGAAGCAAGCAAGTCTTACCGAGTGCGAATACTCTGTGGCACCTTAATTGCGCTCGCCGCTTTGATCACCGTGCTATATTTCGTCACAAAGCAAACTCTCCAGATAAAAAGTGCACCTCAGCCACAGCCATCCGCTGAGATTTTCCATAATCAAATACTATCTTGGTATCGAGGTCATCATGGCAAACTGTATAACTCACCGAATCAACGTTACCTAGCCTATAATTTTAAAGCTGATACCAATGAAGTTGGGGCGTTAGGGGAGGTGAGGCTCATGGATCTTACCACCCAACATGAAAGAGCACTTAGCCTGCCGAATGGCAGCAACATTTTAGGTTGGTCGGCTGACAGTACATGGGTTTATTATTTATACCGATCTGAAGGGGAAAACCCTATCTGCGAATACCGCCGCCACCAGTTATCTCCAAAAACAGGCGCTCATGACCAGTTACTCTTTCGCTGTTCTGGCGGCCTAATTAACGCACTGTTTGATTTTGGAAAAGACCATCTGATATACAGTCGACGAGGCTATTTAGACGTACCAAACCTAGGTGCTATTTATAGCTATAATATGGAAAAACAACAAGAAACTAGGATCACAACACCGAATAACCATGGTTTTGGGGATCAGCTTTTAGCAATTATCCCTGAGTCACACCAGCTAATTTTTACTCGTAATATCGGTGATAAAGTCGAGCTACTGGTGACCACTTCAACAGGGCAAAAGACCTTAAAATTGGCAGAGTTCCCGCATTTGCTATGGGCTGCGAACTGGAATACTAAACAAAAAAGTGTGCTGTGGTTTGATCACAACACCAGTGAAATCAAACGCTATTCCATGCAAAGCTTAACGGAGCTGCCTGCCGTAAAAGTTGCGGTCGAGCCCACCTCGTACATTTTGCCAATGTCAGAAAACCAATTGCTCATGACGACCTACGGCTACGACCATGACAGCTATGTCATCGATCTTAATACAGGTAAATCAACCCTCTTTGCCAAACCGAATATTTACGAAGTAATTATGGCTTACCTTGGGGATAATGAATTTGCCTACAATGATTCCATTTTCAAAGATGTGGAATCTTACGGGGTCATGCATATAGACTCAAGCCATCGATATTCACCCATAGCGGCATTAAGTTCGGGCTACTCCATTATCGACTCAGATCCAAGCAATCAGCAAATTCTCGTCAAACATGTCGCCAACAAACAAACTGAAGTGAGAGATTGGAAGTCTCTTGATGTGCTGATAACTCTGCCCGATAACGAACAGAATGGTGGTACTCGGCTTGGCGGAAATAAGGTTGCTCAACTGCGGGCTCACAAGGTAACTGATGACAAAATTATTGAGGTTACTTTTCTGAATGACAAAAATAACAAAATCATTACGGTTGATGACATCGTGAGTATTGATTGGTACGACGACCATCACCTAGTAACCTTATCAAGTAACCGGAATATTTCGTTACTGAATATAGAAACGGCTCAAATGACCCCTTTGATATCCGGATCCGAGCTTGCAAACCGCACCAATGAAGTAAAAGTAAGACCAACGATCACCGCCTCCAATGGTGCAATCTACCTCTATAATCGGCAATACGTATATAAGCTTGACGCAAATCAACAAATAACAACCATCTTAGATATCAAAGCCAGCGTGAATGCCGAATCTAGCATTTACTACCTTGATGCTCATGCTGACAAGTTACTGATTTCTTACCTCACGAGATACCACAATGAGATAAAGTTATATCACCGCTAAACAGGTAAAGCTTACCGACCGATAGGCTTATAACGAAAAATGGCGAGCTCTATAAGCTCGCCATGGTTGGGATCCTTTCGATTACACTAACCTACTGAATAGTCAGTTGCTTTACAGTGAAGCCTTTACCCTCAAGCTGCTTGCTTAGCGTGTTGGTGTCACCAACTACAACATAAGTCATCTCGGCTGGAGTAAAGTACTTGCTCGCCAGCTGATTAAGCTCTTTTTTGCCAACTGTTTCAATTGTTTTAGCTCGGACATCAACAATATCAGCATCAACATTATGAGCATGCATCATCGCAAAGAAGTTTAATTTTGCCGCTGGTGTTTCGTATTTCAGCGCATCTCTTTGCGCGATCGAATTTCTTGTGAATTGAATTTCTTCATCAGTTAATCCGTGCTCACTAATCTTGCTAAGCTCTTGTTGGATTTCTGTCAGCGCATCAGCAACGTTTGCTGCATTAATGCCTGAAGCGAGGACAAACTGACCGGCATCACCATATCCAGAGAAGTGTCCTCCGATACCATATGTATATCCTTTGTTTTCACGCAGGTTTTGATTCACTCGACTGTTAAAGCTGCCGGAGAAGGCAAAGTTCATGATTTGACTTTTAAAGTGCTCCGCAGCTAAATCTTCCGCAGCGGCATGGCGTGCAACACGGATCTGGACCTGAGGTGCATTCTCTTTATGTACCAAATACACGATATTACTATCGAGGGGAGCAAATTTAGGAAGCGCCATGTCCAGTTCACCTTTTCCTTGCCACTGTGATAGCGCACTAGTTAATGCCGACATCAATTTCGACTGTGCAACATCGGATACAATTGATAATTTACTACCTTGTGGACGTATCTGCTGCGCATAAAATGATTTAACATCTGCAAGTTCAATAGTCGCAAGCTCTGCTTGAGACGGCAACCAAGGTTTACTGTAGTTTCCTTCTTGATACATCACCTGAGATAATGCGCTATCTGCCAGAAATTTTGCGCTATCGCGTTCAGATTTACTATATTCTGAAACCATGCTTTTAACTCGCGCGAAGTCCGACTCCGAAAACTTTGGTTGTAACAACTTTTCTGACAAGATATCTAGTGTCGCGGTTAAGTTCTTACTTAATGTGGATAGCTTAATCTCGATATATTCAGACTTTGCTTCGAATGCGATCTCAGCACCTAATTTTGCCAATTGCTGTGCCAGCTCTGACGGCGTACTCTGTGTTGTAGCTTGACCCAACATTTCCACCGTTAAAAGTGCGACCCCTGCATTATTTTCAGGGTCATATAAACGACCAGCTGGGATCTGAAGTAGCAATGTTGTGGTTGGCGTTTCGGTATCAAACGCTCCTAATACGTCTATGCCATTATCAGTTTTAACTTGCCATAAGTCTGGCAATGTAATTGCTTTTGCAACACCTGCCCGCGGTTTAATGCTGCGGTCAAAACTATCAGTAATCGAGGGAAGTTGTACTTCGTCTCGTACTTCCTCAGTTGCTTTAGGCTCATAAAACTTCGGCGTATAGTTGTCTTGCTGCGCGATAAGTTCTGGCTTTCCTTTTGGTACAATACTCAATACAACATTCGCCTTATTAGCAACATATTGCTCAAATACACGTTTTATATCTCCAACTTTCAAAGCTTTAACATTTTTAAGCTGTTGAGTTAGGAAACCTGGATTCTCATGGAAAGTCTCAAATTTAGCCAGCATAGAAACTTTACCCTCCACGCTCTGCAGCGCTCTCACAATCTCTGCTTCTCTTTTAGTGATAAAAAGATCAACATCTTCTTGGGTAATTTTATTTTGAATATAATCTGCAACTAACTCATCAATGCGCTTATCTAAGCTAGTCAGTGTCTCACCACTCACCGGATGAGGAAGTGCACCAAAAGCCATTTGACAAGATAGTTCAAAGCATTGATGCCATGCAAATGCCGCTACCGCTTTTTGCGTATCAACCAATTCGCGATATAACACTGAGCTTTCACCTTGCCCTGCAAAATAACCAATCGCATCTAACGCAGCTTCGTCTTTATGCCCCATATAAACCGTTGAGTACACTTTTCTAAGCATCGGTAGTGATACATTATCTTCATAAGAAACGTAACGAGACTCAACTAATGTACCGGGTTGCTTTGCAGCATCTGAAACAGTCTCCCCTTTTGGAATAGAGCCAAAGTACTTCTGTACAAGTGGTAAAACCTCATCTGGAGTTACAGCACCACCAATAGTCAACGTCGCATTATTAGGCCCATACCAACGTTTAAAAAAAGCTTTCAAATCATTTGAATTCGCACGATTTAAATCAGACATATAGCCAATCGGCATCCATGAATAGGGGTGACCATAGTCATATAGCGCTTGGTGCAGCTTTTCTAAAGCTTGCCCATAAGGGACGTTGTCGTATCGCATCATGCGCTCATTTTTTACCGCGGCGCGTTGTATCTCAAACTTTTCTTGAGTAATACCTTGAGCAAAGAATCCCATACGGTCCGCTTCTAACCAAAGCATCTTCTCCAGTTGATTTACTGGCACTGTTTGGAAGTAATTTGTTCTGTCTGTACTGGTTGTTGCATTTAACTTACCACCTGCTTCCGTCACTATTTTAAAGTGCTCTTCGTCAGCTACATGCTTTGATCCTTGGAACATCATATGCTCAAATAAATGTGCAAATCCTGATTTGCCCATTTCTTCACGTGCAGATCCAACATGGTAAGTTACATCTACATGAACTAATGGGTCTGAATGATCTTCATGAAGAATAACTGTCAAACCGTTATCGAGTTCAAACTTTTGATAAGCGATCCCAATATCACCGCCCTCAATGTTTTTTTGTTCCACTAATGTGGCACCAGCGTACTTTGACGCATCAGAAGATTGAAATTGACTACAACCGTTCAATGTTGCGGCCATGATGACTGCGATTGCAACTTTGTTTAAAAGCATAAAAAATCCTTACATTTATTTTATAATTTGGCGTTTATCTCGTATGGAACAAAGCTAGAAGCGCTCAGCGTTCCCCGTTGTTGGCGACAAGATTACAAGCCAAAGAAATTTAAGTCGCTTATCGAGTCATCATGAATTTATTTATTTTTATTATCTTTAAAATCAAACAGTTATAAATATAATGAAATTATTTTTAGCCTTTGGAACAACAAATAGTGAAGTGTTAGATAACGATAACAATGTGAATATGTCGTTTTATACCTACAGCATTAAGCCTATAAGCCATTTCGGAGTACGGAAATAGCTCGCGAATTCAGATAATAAATCCATCAATCATGATTAAAGGGTGAGAAAGCATCAATTGCTTGTTGGTGGTACTCTGTAATCGCCAGAAGATAATGTCCACTTCCCCTTTAATGGCACACCTCTAAACTGGAGTTTTCCAACTTAGTGCGGTAAATCGCCGGAGGCAAGTTACCAAGGCTCTCATGTGT
>NZ_JAKRFW010000064.1:0-23410 GCF_022347905.1 Pseudoalteromonas sp. Of11M-6
AGTTTTACTTGACGCTAACTCGTTGCTGCTTTGCTTTTCAGCGTAGCGCCCCGTGTCAGTGGGGTCGCATTATAGGGCGATCCGATTTTAGTGCAACCCCTTTTTTCATTAAAACTTATAAAAAAGGTTTGTTCGAACAGAAAACGCACAAAACCACTTAAAAACCACATTAATGAAATATTTTCTTCATAAAACTGTCACCAGTTTTCGCGAAGGGATTATAAGTATTGATCAAATTTGGGAGGATGCAAGATACAGTTGAAGAAATTTCCACCTGTATCTTGGTATTCAACTATCTATTCTTTTAGTAAAGAAGACTATATAGCTTTCGTCGATATGCTGAAGCAACACTATCGCCATCAGGAAGCGAAGCGATAATATCTAAAAATCCCTTTTTGGCTTCACCGTAGTTCATATCTTTCTTAAGCACCATAAGTAGGCTTGCCAATGCTTCTTCTTTTTTACCCACATCTAACTGAGCTTGAGCTAACTGACAACGTAAGTCTAATGAATCAGGTTCAGCTTCCACCGCTTGCTCTAGACGCTTTACCTCTGGTGAATCTTGTGCAGCCGCAGCTTGCGCCAATTTAGCGACTAAATTGTGGTAATACGGGTCTCGCTGTTCTTCATTTATAGAATCTAATAACGCTTGAGCTTCATCAAATTTTTGAATTTGCATACAGATATCCGCAAACACCAACTTAACCCGAGTGTTACTACTGTCAATGTCGTATGCCTTCTTCGCATAAACAAAAGCATTATTTAGGTCGCCGCTTGCGAGAAATTGCTTCGCTTGATCAAGTAAAATAACTTCAGGTGATGGTAAATGCTCAGACAAAGCTTCTTTAATTTCTTCTTCTGTTTTTGCCCCTGCCAGCATATCTACTGGCGCACCACCTTTTAAAATCACAATCGTTGGCAAAGCTTGTAAACCAATTTGCTGAGCGAGTTGAGATGCCAGCGCTTGTTGGACATCACAATCAATAACGCCTACGGTTATATGCTCACTATAAGCTGCCGCTATCCTCTCCAATATTTGGTCTTGCTGAACACATTCAGGATTTTGATTGCTATAAAAGGTCAGCAATAACACTTTCTCTGGATTTGGATCGGTTATTACTTGCTGAATGTTTTCAGGGGTTAGTTGGATTTTATTGCTCATATTCTATTTTCTGTCTGAGTAATTAATATGGTTGATATAGTGACACTATCTGAATTTACAACCAAGCCAAGAAAACAATTATGCAGAGCTTGGCTTTCTCTTTCGGGTAAATTTCCCCTTTCTTGCACCACGCTTTTTAAATGCAGGTACAGGAACACCTTTCAGTGCATTCGTATTGATAGACTGAGCGCTGTCAATAAATCCACCTAACTCATCACAAAGCGGTTGCATAAATTGATTATACGACGTTTCCTTATTGGCGATCTTTCCGAGCAATGACTCCCAGAGCGCAGTTCTATCTGGTAATGAAAGTGACTCAGGTAGGGTTTGAATAAATGCTTTTCCCAGCACCGTAGAATATATAGTCTTACCTTCTCGTCTAAGAAACTGCCGTCTAAACAAAAGCTCAATAATTCCGGCCCGCGTCGCCTCAGTGCCAAGCCCATCAATGTCTTTCAATACCTTTTTGATAGATTGATCGGAAACAAACCGTGCAATACCTGTCATCGCACCTAATAAGGTAGCTTCAGTGTAATGCTTTGGCGGCTGAGTTTGTTTTTCTTTAACTTCACCTTTCTCGCATAAAAGTTGCTCTCCCACCTGTAACTCCGGCAATAGGCTCTCTTTCTCTACCTCATGACCTTTAAACAGTATCTTGAATCCTTGATCTGTTATTTGCTTCGCTTGTGCTTTGAATTGACCACCACTAATCTCCAACTCCACTTTAGTTTCGTTGTAGCGGTAGGGGTGAAAGAATTGCGCAAGATACTGTACAGAGATGAGTTGATAGACCTGTAACTCTCTATGCCCAAGCTGAGCACTGCGGAGCTTTTTAGTGGTTGGAATGATAGCGTGATGCGCTTCTACCTTTTTATCATTCCAACACGCTCCTTTTAGATTCATGTCAGCTAACTTAATAAACTTACTTTCTATTCCCTGATTGTGCTCGGCAGCCGCAATGACTTGCTCTCTTTCAACAAAATGTTCTTGTGGTAGATAACGGTTATCTGATCTAGGGTAAGTGATCAATTTATGTTTCTCATAAAGTGCCTGACAAATATCCAACACTTGCTGAGCCGATAAACCGTAGCGCTTATTTGCGTCAATCTGCAAAGAAGAAAGGTTATAGGGTAACGGCGGGTTTATCTTTTTTGGTTTTGTTTCAACCTTATTTATTGTTGCTTGCTTTTGACTGATCCGATCCGCAACGTTTTCGGCTAAGGCCTTAACCAGAACACGCCCATCTTCGTCCATATAGGGCTTACATGCTTCACTTGGTACCCACTTAGCTTCAAAAACACCCCAATTTGGTTTATTGATGTGTGCAATCACCTCATAAAATGGTTTAGATACAAAGTTCTCTATTTCTAGATCTCTTCTAACAACCAAACCAAGTACCGGAGTTTGCACTCTGCCAACCGACAAAACAGTATTCACTCCCGCTTTTTGCCCGGCCAACGTAAATGCTCTGGTTAAATTCATCCCAAATAGCCAATCCGCTCTAGCTCTTGCAAGTGCAGATACACTTAAAGGAACAAATTCTTGATTAGAACGTGTCGAAGCCAATGCCTTTTTCACAGCTTGTGGGTTTAAATCACTGATCAACAAGCGTCGGATCGTTGCTCTTTTCCGTTCAGGCAAGTTTACAAATTGAAAAACTTCGTCCACGAGCAATTGCCCTTCTCGATCAGGATCTCCAGCATGGTAGATTTCATCGGCTTTTGTGAGTAACTTTTTTAAAGTGCTAAGCTGCTTTTTTGTTTTTGGCTTTGCTTTGAACTGCCATTGAGTCGGCACGATTGGTAGATCATGAAACTGCCATTTTTTGTATTTGACGTCGTAGTCTTCAGGTTCTGCTTGTTCCAACAGGTGACCTATACACCAAGAAACCACATCACCATTCGCGACTTCTATATAACCATCTTGTTTTTTATGTGGTTTTGGTAAGACATCGGCGATTGCTCGGCCTAAAGAGGGTTTTTCTGCGATATAAAGTTTCATGATTAGCTTAACTGTATATAGATACAGTTATCATAGTGAATTTTGACGAAAAACACCATAGCTGCAAAGAGACTGTCTCCAGTCTCTTTGCAAACCAACAAACTTACGTTCTTAATAAATTAAGTTGCTTGTGTTTTTGTTCGACTATCAGCGTCATTGAACTGGCTGCTTGTTCTACTTCATCTGCGAACTTCGAAAGCTCAGCAGCGGCATCTGAAATGCCCGTCGTATTCGTATTAATTTCTTCGGTAACCATACTTTGCTCTTCCGCAGCCGTAGCAATTTGTGTTACTTCGTTAGAAATGCTTGTCAGCTCAGCAACTAGCGTACTCATTAACCTAGCCGATTCTTGGCAATAACTCACTGCGTCTTCACCTAGCTGCACAGAGCTCTCAATGATCCGGCCTGAGTTCGCGACTTCACTCTGTAGGTTATCTATTAGTTTACTAATGTCGTCCGTCGATGCTTGTGTTTTTGACGCCAAAGCTCGAACTTCGTCGGCAACAACCGCAAAGCCGCGCCCTTGCTCCCCCGCCCTTGCCGCTTCAATTGCTGCGTTTAAGGCCAGTAAATTAGTTTGTTCTGCAATGGCTCTGATCACTTCTAGTATTTTGGAAATATCATCACTGCGCTCAGATACCTTCACGACCGCTTGTTTTGCATCAATGACTTGATCCGCCATTGATTGCACCGTTTCGGTCGTTTTAATGATGCTTTGTTCGCTTTGCTGAACTTGATCTGCGGCCTGATTCGTACTTGCAGCCGCTTTTTCCGATGCCCGAGCCACCTCTGAAGCAGTTGCACTGAGTTCGTTAATTGCAGTAACTACGCTATCTATTTCTAAGTGCTGATTAGCGACTTTGTTTTTGATGTTTATCGCGGCTTCTGTTGTTCGATGCGACTGCTCGTAGGAAGATTCAGCAAGACCTTTGAGGTCATCAATCATCTTTCGTAGTTTATCAGTAAAGCGGTTAAAGCCATGTGCCAAGGCAATCAACTCAGCATGATGACTCACTTCTAGTTCATGCGTTAAATCGCCTTCGCTAGAAGCTAAGTTCTCTACCCGCTCCTGAATATGCGTAAGCGGACCGATAATTGTGTTCACTAATACCACCGCAATGGCAATGCCAATAACAGCAATAACAATACCGATAATGAGCATCCAGCGACCAACGGAGTTTGTCGACTCCTCCAGCTGACTTTGCAGCGTTGTAGCAGAACTAAGTGCAATTGCCTTAGGTAGTTCGATTACTAGAGACCAAGTGGTGTTTGGTAACGCAATTTTAATCGGTACCGCTACGACTAAGTCTTCACCAAGCTCTTTAATCCCAGAACCTGTGTGCAGCGATTTTAACACCTCAGCCCTATCTGACTTTGTCGACTCAGCAAGTGGGCGGGCTAAATTCTTGTAGTGACTAGAACCCACAACAAGACCCAACTCACTTAACAAGGTTACCTTAGCGGCTCCTGAGTAAAGCGAGTTTGAGAGCTCGTCGACCATGGTTTGGAAAATCGGCAAATTTACATCCACGCCCACTAAGCCTCTAAATTGACGATTGACCACGACTGGTGTGGTCAATGAGGTCATCAGCATTTTGTTGCCCGGAGAAATTTCATATAAATAGGGCTCCATGATACACGGCGCCACTTTATCTTTTGCGCACAGATACCACTCGGCTTCTCGTAGGCCAAACTCATTGATTGCATCGGCATATTTTTCTTCTGCCGACTCAACTTTTTGTTGCATCGGACCATTGGCTTCTTGAGTAAAGTAGAGCTCTAAGGTACCAGCGCCCGGCACAGAGTGACTCGAACCACCTTGATTACTGGCATCATTGCCATCGTAACCATTCGGTTCAAACTGTGCATACATAGAAGACACAAAGCGATTTTGCTTTAGCGCACCATTGACAATTTCTTGCACTTGTTCACGGCTCAGAGGATCCTGCTCGGCGGTATGAGATAGTACACCCGCCAAAGTATGAGGAACACGATAGGCTTCATTGATAAAGCCAGCCACACGTTGCCCATATTGATTGCCTTTAGCGATAAGACCTTGGGATATTTCATCATAAATCGCTTGTTGGACCCCTTCACTTTGCTTGGTATTTTCTGCTGCAAGGTGAAACCACATTGTTGTCACTAATATAACAACCAAACTCGTTACTAATGCTGTTACAAAGAATAAGAGTTTGTTTTTAATCGAAGCTTGTTTCATAACATTCCCAGTTTTTAGACTTAGTATGCAAACAAATTGCACTGCACGTTCATCATCAACTTGATAAAACGAGTGACCCCTATTTTTATCGGCGACTATGAAGTCTTTTTTAACTGTAGCAAAAAATTTAATAACGTACTGAAATTTATGATGCTTGAGTGGGATTATTTAGGGAATAAATTATAAAGTGATGGGTAAAAAAATAGCGCCGAAGCACTATTTTTTTATCTTGTCTTTGCCTGTCGTCTTTTCATTACTCGGCAAGCGGTGATGTATTGCTGACTTAATCAGCATATATCCAGAAATAGGGGCAGTGAGCAGCAAAAATATTGAAATCAAGATTTCCTTTACACTCACACCATCAGTCGTGGTACTAAAATACACCATTGCCGAGGTCAATAAGCACGCCATTCCAAGCGTTGTGGCCTTTGTAGGACCGTGGAGACGCATAAAAAAGTCAGGCATTTTCACAAGACCAATAGAGCCTATCAATACAAACGCACCACCTAACAGTAATAAAATGGAAATTATCCATTCCGACATATCGCTCTCCTATTCTATGATGTCGCCGCGTAGCAAATACTTACATACCGCAACCGTACTTACAAAACCAAGCATTGCTATTAATAATGCGGCTTCAAAGTACAATGCAGTTCCCATACTCATTCCGTAAAGAATAATAAGCGCAATGGTATTTATGTACATGGTATCGAGCGCTAAAATTCTATCTGGAATTGAAGGTCCAACAACCAAACGCCAAAGATTTAGCAAAAGTGATACACCTATCATCGCAAAGACAATAAGAATTACAGTTTCTAGCATTCAAAAATCTCCTTCAATGGCGCTTCATAACGAGATTTAATAGTATCAATCAACGCTTGCTCATTCGTAAGATCTAACACGTGGATCAATAAGTATTTACGCTCTGGTTTTTCGCCACTTTTTACAGACTCAGGCCAAGGGTATACCTCAGCACTTACGGTGCCAGGAGTTAAAGATACCGTGCTGGCTAAAATAGTGATTGGCATAGCTTGATCTATATCGAGCGGCACCAACACGAAACCGGGGCGCAATTTCTTCGTTGGTCCTAAGATCTTTATCGCAACCTCAACGTTGGCGGTAATGATATCGTAAAGTACCAAAAGCAAATGAGTAAACGCACGCCATGGCTTAATGATCAGTGGCTGCTTAGTTCTAAACCGATAGGTAATAAGCGGGATCACAATCGCTAGAATAGTCGCGAGAATAATATGCCCAGCTGACACACTATTATTCATCAATAACCACACAGTAAATAGCAGTAAGCTGCGAAATGGAGTTGGTAGCCATTTAAACCTTGCTTCTAAACGCATCTATTTCGCTCCTTTTAACACAGCATTCGTCATGCTAGAAAAGTCGTGCAAAGAGTCGGCTGCCGACAATGCGTAATCAGTCAATGGACCGGCAAAAATCACCATTAACGGCGCACAAGTTATCAAGGTAAGAATTGCGATAATTTGGGCTGGGTGCGCTTTTTCTGCCGATTGTGTATCAACCTTACCTGTATGATGCCAAAACACTGTGCTACCAGCTTTTGAGACACTTACTAATACCGCTAAGCTTACTAACAAATACACCGCCCAAAACCAATACGTGTGACTCGACTCGATGGTCGACTTTAAGATCCATACTTTGCCAATAAAGCCTGATAACGGCGGCATACCAATCACAGTGATTGCCGCAATCGCAAACATGATGCCAAGTAACATAGGTTGAACTACTGGGCGACCCGCGGTGATCCTATCAGCGACTTTCCCCCTTTGTTTCCCCACTAAATCAGCAAGTAAAAACAAAGCAGCAGACACTAATGTCGAGTGCACTAAATAGTAAATGGCTGCAGCGCTGCTATTTACCGTTTGTACGGCGACTAATGCCACTAGGGTACCAACTGACACCACCACTAAATTTGCAGACAGCTTACGCAAATCTTGACTAGCAAGTACGCCGATCCCACCCATGACGATAGTCGCCAGAGCGAGCCACCATAGCCACTCTTGTGCCATATGACTTAATTCACCAGCTTGGTCACCAAAAATCAGTGTATACACACGCATCATGGAATACACACCCACTTTGGTCATGATTGCAAATAAAGCAGCTACAACAGGTAACGCGGTTGCATAGGTGTTTGGCAGCCATAGATGAAGCGGTAGCAAAGCGCCTTTTAGCGCAAATACAACCAATAATAACAAGCCGCCAATTTTAGCAAGATAAACATCATCTCCTTGTAAGAAGGTGATCTTATATGCCATATCCGCCATGTTTAGGGTACCAAGCACACCGTACAAGATACCTAATGCAATCAAAAATACCGACGAACCTACTAGATTTAGGATCACGTATTGCAGTGAAGCACGGGTATTGTGCTTATCACCACCATGCATTAACAGCGCATAAGACGCTATCAACAAAATCTCAAAGAATACAAATAAGTTGAACGCGTCACCAGTTAAGAAGGCGCCATTTACCCCCATCACCAAAAAGTGCAGTAACGGATGGAAGAAACTTCCTCGTTCGTCGTCTCCGGCACAGCTATACAGCGAACACACAAAACACAACAAAGCGGTTAAGCTGACTAACAGAGTCGAAAGTTGATCAGCAACTAACACAATACCAAACGGTGCTTGCCAGTTACCAATCGCATAAACCTGAATGCCAGACTGCTGAACATGTAGTAAAAGTGAGGCACAAACTGCAAACGTAATTAGCGACATAAGTACTGAAACTTTACGCCTAATCGCTAAGTTCTTACCACACGGTGGCATCAGCAGGATCACCCCTGCCAACATAGGTAATAAAATAGGTAAAGAAGTCAAATGTTGGATCATGCTTTACCCTTTTTGTCAGGAACAATGCCATTTACATGGTCATTACCCAAATCAGAACGACCGCGAATAGCTAAGATCACGACAAATGCCGTCATCGCGAACCCGATAACAATTGCCGTCAATACCAAGGCTTGCGGCAGTGGATCTGCATACTCACTGCTATAACCAAGCACTGCAGCTTTGTTTAAGGTCAATCTACCCGATGCGAACAAAAACAAGTTGACCGCATAAGACAACATAGTTAAACCAAGAACAACAGGGAATGTTCTTGCTCGTAGAATCAAAAATACGCCACAGGCTACTAGCAAGCCCACGCACGATGCATAAAGCAATTCCATTAAATATTCACCTCTTCTTTGGGCGCATTTGCCGTTACTTTACCTAGGCTCGCCAAAATCATCAGCGTTGCACCTACCACGGTGATATAAACACCAAGGTCGAATGCGATGGCACTTGCCAGCTCAGTTTTACCTACCAATGGGATATCAAAATAATCAAACCATGAGGTTAAGAATGGTTTGCCAAAGAACCAACTTCCCACACCGGTTGCTAGAGAAATAGCGATACCCGTTGCAATAATCTTGCGGTAATTGACATCAAAGCGCTCTGCAATCCAATTCGAACCATGAGCAATGTATTGTAAAATAAAGGCTATCGCCGTGATTAGGCCCGCGATAAATCCACCACCCGGTAGATTGTGGCCGCGCAAGAAAATATAAACCGAGACCAGCAATGCCAAAGGCAATAAGCTTTGTGAAATACTTGCCAGCAGTAGCGGATATCTTTCTTTCGCCCAAGGTCTGCCTTCACTGTCACTGCCAGGCATGAATAATGGCAAATTAATCAGTAACTTATAAATCCCCAGTGCCGCAATACCCAGTACAGTAATTTCACCTAGCGTATCAAAACCACGGAAATCCACTAAGATAACGTTAACGACATTCGTCCCGCCACCGCCAACTTTGGCGTTTGCAATAAAGAACTCAGAAATACTATCCAATGGCCTTGTGATCAAGGCGTAACTGATACTTCCGATGATCACACCAATTGCTGAAGCAATACCCATATCACGGAGTACGCGAATAGAACTAGACTCCTTCGGCGTTCTTTGCGGTAAGAAGAATAACGCAAGCATCAACAGAATAATGGTCACTACTTCTACCGTTAACTGAGTAAGCGCCAGATCCGGTGCTGAGAAGCGCGTAAAGGCAACCGACACCATGAGACCAACAACCGAAATCATTAGCAGTGCAACCATACGAGTACGATGCCAGATAACCGTGCCAATCGCTCCAATCATTAATAAACCAGCACCAATACCGTTATGTACGTCAATTGGCGTCGGCTCTAAATTACCCACTAACTGTGACATTTCAAACAATGGCCAGCCTGCACTCACCAGCACAACGATAAACATCAGCATCAGATAACGCTGTAACGAACCATTTTCTATTGCGTTTACACGCGCGCGACTCCAAGACACTATGTTGTACATAGTGCGTTCAAACGTTTTCTTAGCGTTCATCGGCGGTAATGAAGCTTGGAATTGGAATAGATATTTGCGCTGAGTATAAATTAATAAGCCACCACATACCGCAAGGCCACTCATGAGCAGTGGTAAGTTAAAGCCATGCCAAATAGCAACCTCAAAGGTTGGCGCAGCCTCCCCTAATACCGCACTTGATGCTGTCTTTAACATGCCATCAACGATAAAGTTAGGGAACATGCCGACTATCAAACATAAAGCGACCAAGATTTCGATTGGAAAACGCATATAGCGTGGCGCTTCATGCGGCTCCTTGGGTAAATCAATTGGATCTCCGTTGAAGAATACGTCATGAATAAATCGCGCCGAATACGCAACAGAGAATGCACCGGCGATTGTCGCCAAAATTGGAATCAACCACGACATAGAGCCCAGAAGTTGCTGGTGTAGCGTCTCGGCAAAGAACATTTCTTTTGACAAGAAACCATTAAGTAGCGGCACCCCAGCCATCGCAGAAGCGGCAACCATCGCAAGCGTTGCGGTATAGGGCATAAATCGCCACATACCGTTGAGTTTACGCATATCACGAGTGCCCGTTTCATGGTCGATGATCCCCGTCGCCATGAATAAAGAGGCCTTAAACGTTGCGTGGTTAATAATATGGAAAACCGCCGCAACAGTCGCAAGCTCAGTATCCAGACCAAGTAATAAAGTAATAAGGCCTAAATGACTGATCGTCGAAAACGCCAAAAGACCTTTTAGATCATGTTTAAATAACGCGATATAGGCGCCAACGAGCAGCGTCGCTAAGCCAGTTAGGCCAACGAGAATAAACCACAGCTCTGTACCCGCCAGCGCAGGATAAAAGCGCGCCAGTAAGAATATCCCAGCTTTCACCATAGTCGCAGAGTGTAAGTACGCACTTACAGGTGTTGGTGCAGCCATCGCGTGCGGTAGCCAGAAATGGAATGGAAATTGCGCGGACTTGGTAAATGCGCCCAGTAGCACAAGGATTAACGCCACTTCATATAATGCATGGGATTGAATAAGCTCACGACTAGATAAAATCACAT
Organism: Pseudoalteromonas sp. Of11M-6; assembly: GCF_022347905.1. Taxonomy (NCBI): domain Bacteria; kingdom Pseudomonadati; phylum Pseudomonadota; class Gammaproteobacteria; order Alteromonadales; family Pseudoalteromonadaceae; genus Pseudoalteromonas; species Pseudoalteromonas sp. Of11M-6. The sequence continues at coordinate 10,808 of NZ_JAKRFW010000064.1, forward strand.
CCAGGTTATAACTACCTACAATATCTCCTATCAACATCAAGCCGGCAAGCAGTGCTAAACCGCCACCGCCAGTGATCGCAAGTGCCATTTTCGCCCCTTTGCGGGCCTCTGACTTATGCCACCAATAGCTAATAAGTAAAAATGAACTAATACTGGTAAGCTCCCAGAATAACCAAAGCTGTAATACGTTATTAGACATAACGATACCAAGCATGGCGGTCATAAAGAGCATTAAGTAAGCATAAAGTTTAGGCATGGAATCATTGCTGCTAAGGTAGTATCTGGCATAGAAGATAACCAGCATACCGATGCCCAAGATCATGAAAACGAACAGCAACGCAAGACCATCCAGTCTAAACGCGATGTTAATATCTAGAAGCGGAACCCATTCAAATGTGTACCGAATAGTCTCTCCTGCGAAAACGGCAGGAGCGAGATCAACAGCAAGTAAAATTGCCACTGCTGGCGCTACTAAGGTTATAGCAGTCGACTGATTACGAGAAAGCTTTCCCGTAAATGCAGAGATAAAACTGCCAATTAAGGATAGCAAGGGTATCCAAAATAAAGTCATAGATGAAACCTTTTATTTGCGTCGTTATGGCTCGTTTAGATTAATGTGACAATCCCCCTTCCAAGTTGGAGCGATCGGTACACATCAACCACACGTACATGAACCCTGTTATACTTGATTAGTGTTTGAGTTGTCTAGAGTTTCACTTTCTAGCTGATGCTATTTTAGCCAACCTTAACAAACTATTCAGAATAAGTTCAAAACTATTCAGCCGAATTAACCGCTATTTTATCCTCTAAACGTATTGAATTCAGTACTGCTAACCACCTTTGACGGTAATTTGCATCTAACTTAATTGATTGATATTCGAGCAAAGAGTGACTATTCGAGGGTTTATATGAGGAAAATTTACCTAACTCGCAGGTGCGACTTGGCACCCAATTGTTCGGTGCGTGGTCACCAACGTAAAGATTTGGTGCCTTTTGCCCTGAAGTCGCGCAAAGCCATTTTGCTTTTTTAGCTGGTACTGGGTATTCATCTTCAAAACCACTAAAGTGCATAAGCTCGTGTACCAGCGTGTTGTAAGTGCTGGTGGCGCTCAAAGTCATGTGCTTACCGCTGACATTAGCAAGCCCCTCCGTTGCCATAAACACCAAGTGATCGTATTTTGACAAGCCCTGCTCGTATCGTAAGTCGCACATTGCAAATCCCCTTCGCTTCTTACAACTAAGTTTGTTCGCCGCATATATCGGTTTAGATAAACAATATACGCCTTTGGCTGGCTCTGGTTGTTGCTCATAAGCATGTTTAAGCACTTGTAAACGCTGCAAACCATCTAAATTACTGGCGATTAATGCAAGATTAAACTGACAAGACGCACTTGAATGCTGACGCTCTGAGAGAGTCTGAAACAGTCTTAAGTAGGGATTATTCAAAAATGTCGTAACAGGCTTTCCTTGCCACACCGCGAGCAACGAAGTGAGTTCTGGGTTTAACGCGTAGCGTTTTGAAAGCGCATAAAGCAAGTGATATCGGCCAAGTGATACTAACTGCTCGGACACTTGCTGACGCTGCTGACGATTTAAACGAGACCAAGTATCAAGTAAAAGCAGCTTAGTGCTATTTTTCTGTTGAGCACTCAAATCGCGCTGTAACCGTTCAAACTCCCAACTTGGTTGCTTTAGGCCTGCAATGGCTTTTACTAATTGTGCACTTGCTTGTGAGGGTAGCACCTCAAGCGCCGGTGCAATGGCAAAATAGCTATTTGGATTGGCGACGACAAGTGCTGATTTTTGCGCGATAGAGAGGTGTGCATAATTAGGGCTGCTTGAAAACAGCAGCCCTATAAGCATAAAAATAAAAAGGTGTTTAGCTCGCGTCTTGTTCGACATTCAACTGGGCAAGTAAATCAAGCTCAAGACGGGCGTATTTATGTTCTACAAACTCATATACATTGGTTGCCAATGCGAGCTTAAAATAGCTAATCGCAGAGGCTAAGTCCCCTTGCGTCTGATATTGCTTAGCCAGATAAAAATAGGCCTCACAGAGACGCTGCGCATACTCTTCTTGGGTGCTCACGCCCTCAGAGATCTGCGCAAGAAATGCTTCTTCAGATAAAGTACCCAAATACAATGCAACTAACTGAGACGACCACTCGTCAGGGTCTAATGCTTGGCTATTTGCCGCCAATGTCTGCTTAGCAAGCGCATCGTCTACTTGCTGCTGAGCAATATACAGCCACATAGCACGATACGCATCTTTTGGAGCACGCGCCAAAAAGGCTTCAAAATCTTTTACAGCTAAATCGGCTCTTTCACCGTAATACAATGCGATACCACGATTTAAATAGGCATATTCATGTTGCTCGTCGAGCTCTAGCACAGCATCAAACATTTCATATGCCCGGCCATAATTTTGCTCTAGCGTTTGGTGAATACCTAGGAAGTTATATACTTCAGCGAGATCTGGCTTAATTTTTACGGCGCGATTGAAGTCAATACGAGCAAGGGTTTGCAAACCAATGCTATCGTACAGCATACCGCGATTATATAGTAGCTGCGCGCGTTGCTCATTTGCCATATCCGACTGCAAGAGTAACTCGTTAAATCGAGCAATGGCAATTTCATTACGGAAATTGGCTTGAAGTGGTACTGCAAGCGGAACATTTACAATGTTTTTAGTGGCCTCTGGCTGCGTGCTTTTACATCCTACCAGCCCCATTAGCACTAATGGCACAACTATTTTCGCTAACTTCATTTCCTTCCTCATTCAATGGCATTTGCCCGTTTAGAGTCTTTGCACAGGTATACCAACAATCTGATTATGTAACCTGAGGTTTGGATAAGGAATGTTCCAACTCATTGTTGCTAAAGCACAACTTAGTTTTCTCCTTGTCTAGCCAGAGAGCTTTAGGGAAAACAAGGCGAATTTACGCACCAATAGCTGGCTATTGGAAGTGAATTCAACGCAGTTAGCGCTAAAACTTTCTGCTAGAAAGGCATTAATTATCCGCAGCTCAGGTTATGTACTATAACTTTGCCTAGTTCTCTATTGACCAGATAAACTCAGTTTTGTTTCATCATTTTGAGTCAAACAGCATTAAAGCATAAAAAAAGGGGCTATTCAGCCCCTTTACACTTCTATTCTATGCAAAGTATTGCAAAGATTACTCAGCGCCTTCTTCTTTAGGCTGCTCAGCTTTTTTCTCTTGTGCTTCTTTGATACTTAAGCGAACACGGCCTTGGCGGTCAACTTCAAGTACTTTAACTTTAACTTCTTGACCAACCGTTAAGTGATCTGAAACGTTATTTACGCGCTCTTCACTGATTTGTGATATGTGCACTAGGCCATCTTTACCAGGAAGTACGTTTACAAACGCACCGAAGTCTACGATACGGATAACTTTACCAGTGTAAAGCGTACCAACTTCAAGCTCTGCTGTAAGCGCTTCGATACGTGAAATAGCAGCTTGTGCACTATTACCATTCGTTGCAGCGATCTTGATAGTACCGTCGTCTTCGATTTCAATCGTTGTATCTGTTTCTTCAGTAAGCTGGCGAATTGTTGCACCACCTTTACCAATAACTTCAGCAATCTTCTTCGCAGGGATCTTCATAGTGTAGATACGTGGAGCAAACTCAGATAGCTCTTCAGAAGGTGCAGAAATCGCTTGGTCCATCACACCTAGGATGTGTAGACGCGCAGCTTTCGCTTGGCGAAGCGCGATCTGCATGATTTCTTTGGTGATACCTTCAATCTTGATATCCATCTGTAGTGCAGTTACACCGTTTGCTGTACCCGCTACTTTAAAGTCCATATCACCTAAGTGATCTTCATCACCAAGGATGTCAGAAAGTACAACGAAATCTTCGCCTTCTTTCACTAGACCCATCGCGATACCAGCAACTGACGCTTTAACTGGAACACCAGCGTTCATTAGCGCAAGTGAAGTACCACATACTGATGCCATTGAAGATGAACCGTTTGATTCAGTGATTTCAGATACTACACGTACTGAATATGGGAATTCAGCCAGTGTTGGCATTACTGCCGCAATACCACGCTTAGCTAAGTTACCGTGGCCGATTTCACGACGCTTAGGAGACCCTACAAAACCCGTTTCACCTACACAGAATGGAGGGAAGTTATAGTGAAGCATAAAGTGATGCTTGTGAGTACCAGTTAGGTCATCTAGCATCTGCGCGTCACGCTCAGTACCAAGGGTTGCTGTTACAAGTGCCTGAGTTTCACCACGAGTAAAGATTGCAGAACCGTGAGTACGTGGCAGTACACCCGTCATCACGTCTAGCGCACGAACCATATCTGGTTCACGACCGTCGATACGTTTTTCGCCAGCAATGATACGGCTACGTACAATTTTCTTCTCAAGTGAGCTGAATGTTTTACCTACCACTTGCTCGTCTAGTGACTCGCCTTCAGCAACTTCAGCGCCTAGCTTTTCAATGACTTCTGCTTTTGCTTCAGAAAGTGCTTCTTTACGTGCAACTTTGTCGGTAATACGGTAAGCATCACCTACTTTTTGCTCTGCAATTGCAGCGACTTTTTCAGCTAGTGTTAAATCTTTTTCAGGTGCTGTCCAATCCCATGCAGCTTTACCAGCTTCAGCGCGGAATTCTTCGATTGCTTTGATGATAGCTTGTGATTGCTCGTGACCATATACAACAGCGCCAAGCATTTCTTCTTCAGTTAACACTTCAGCTTCTGATTCAACCATTAGTACTGCGTTTTCAGTACCAGCAACAACTAGGTCAAGCTTACTTGTCTCTAGCTCTTTTAACGTAGGGTTAAGTACGTATTGACCATCGATGAAACCAACGCGCGCGGCACCTAGCGGGCCATTGAATGGAATGCCAGAGATAGCTAGTGCTGCTGAAGTACCAATCAAAGCAACGATATCTGGTTGGATCTCAGGGTTTACAGAAACCACTGTCGCGATAACCTGAACTTCGTTTACAAAGCCGTCTGGGAATAGAGGACGAATTGGACGGTCGATTAGACGAGCGGTTAGTGTTTCACCGTCTGAAGGACGACCTTCACGCTTCAAGAAACCACCAGGGATACGACCCGCAGCGTACATTTTTTCTTGGTAGTTAACCGTTAGTGGGAAAAAGTCTTGGCCAGGAGCCGCTTCTCTTCTTCCTACAACAGTAACAAGTACCGAAGTATCGCCAATGCTTGCAAGTACTGCACCGTCAGCTTGACGTGCGATAGCACCTGTCTCTAGAGTCACCGTGTGTTGACCTAGTTGAAATTCTTTAATAATTGCTTGCACAATATTTTCCTTACTAAATTGTTTTCAACGTCAACGGGGACCAATCACAGTCTTAAATAAACTCACCATAATTTACTTAAGCACTACAATTGGAAATCCGATTGACGCTTGTTTAAAAGTATTTTTAAACGGCTGTAAGTATACTGATAGAACAGCCACAAAAAAAGGGGCTAATTAGCCCCTTTTTTACTGTTGGATAAATTTTCAACAAGAAATCAAAAATATTAGCGACGTAGGCCAAGCTCTTTGATTAGTGCAGCATAACGCTCAACGCTCTTGCCTTTTAGGTAGTCAAGAAGGTTACGACGTTGGCTAACTTTACGTAGAAGACCACGACGTGAGTGGAAATCTTGCTTGTGGTTAGCGAAGTGACCTTGTAGCTTGTTGATGTCAGCAGTTAGAAGTGCAACTTGTACTTCTGGTGAACCTGTATCACCTTCTGCGCGTGCGAACTTTGCTACGATTTCTGCTTTTTCTTGATTGCTTAGTGACATAATAACTCCAAAATAAGTTTAGTAATGCTTCAGCCGATCACTAATTCAGCCAAAGCGGAAGCTGGCGGATTATACCAGCATAAACTCCCCTTGCATAGGAAGATTTTATTGTGATTCCGGCTGAGCGGAAGATAGCGCGCGTTTTGCTTTCAATAATCCTTGTGGATTACGCTCGCCAATCCCAACAAACTTACCATCAGCAACCACTTTAACAATACCGTCTGGTAAATTTTCGACAGCAACGGTTTGCCCATGACCAAAAGCAACGCCTTGCTCAGCACTAATATCAACAACGCTCAAATCGACCAAAGCGGTATCCATCGGCAACAATAATTCATCGAGATAAGTCGAAGGCGCAACTTCTTCCGCTTTTGCTTTCTCAAGTAACGCTTCTAACTCGACTAAGGTAATCATTTTGTCGCTAGGGTAATGACCAACTTCACTACGGTGTAACATAATGACATGCGCACCACAGCCAAGCTTTTCCCCCAAATCATCGACTATCGTACGAATATAAGTGCCCTTAGACACATGCACCGTCATTTGAATTTGTTGAGTTTGCTCGTCATATTCATCTAACGTAATACGATAAACATTAATCTTGCGACATTTTCGCGGTACTTCGATGCCTTCGCGGGCATATTTGTATAGCGGTTGGCCCTGATATTTGAGCGCCGAATACATCGAAGGGTACTGATCAGATACCCCCAAGAAGCTGGCAATTTCTTGCTCTAACTGCTCAAGTGTTACATTTACTGGTCGCGTTTCAACAATTTCACCATCAGAATCTGATGTCGTCGTGCGCTCACCCAGCTGCGCTCTCACCACGTAGGTTTTGTCAGTATCAAGCAAAAACTGGGTAAACTTAGTCGCTTCTCCAAAGCAAATTGGCAACATACCTGTTGCCAGCGGATCCAAAGCACCGGTGTGGCCCGCTTTTTGAGCGAAATAAATGCCCTTTGCTTGCTGTAGTGCTTTGTTAGAAGAAATACCTTGCGGTTTATTTAATAACAGAATGCCGTCGATCGCACGGCCTTTGGTGCGACGCGCCATTACTCTTCCTCTTGGTCTTTATCTCCAGACTCAGGACCACGCTTTGCGTTGTCTTCTCTGATCACAGAGTCAACCAAGTTAGAAATACGCATACCTTCCATTAGGGAGTTATCAATAACAAATTTAAGCTCAGGCATGATACGCGCACGGATACGCTTGCCAAGAAGCGAGCGGATATAACCGGTTGCTTCATTCAGAATAGCCGCACTTTGCTTAGTTTTGTCTTCATCACTCGTATTCAACACAGTAATGAATACCTTTGCATAAGAAAGATCGCGTGATACCTCAACAGCTGACACTGTTACCATACCCAATCTTGGATCTTTAATTTCGCGCTGTAGGATCACCGCAATTTCTTTTTGAATTTGCTGTGCTACGCGATCTGTACGAGAAAATTCTCTCATTTTCACCACTTAAAATTTCAAAATCTATGAGATCACAAATGGGGGCTAGTGCCCCCATCTCAAGTATTTTAATAACTTACAATTAAAGCGTACGCTCTACCTGTACAGTTTCAAATACTTCGATTTGGTCACCGACTTTAACGTCGTTGTAGTTCTTAACGCCGATACCACATTCCATACCGCTACGAACTTCAGCAACGTCATCTTTAAAGCGACGTAGTGACTCAAGCTCACCTTCGTAAATAACAACATTATCACGAAGTACACGGATTGGCGCACTACGTTTAACCACACCTTCAGTTACCATACAACCTGCAACAGCACCGATCTTAGGCGACTTGAACACGTCACGAACTTCAGCAAGACCAATGATCTCTTGCTTAAATTCTGGTGCAAGCATACCTGTCATTGCTTGTTTTACTTCTTCGATTAGGTTGTAGATAACGCTGTAGTAACGTAAGTCTAGGTTCTCAGTATCAATAACTTTACGTGCCGAAGCGTCCGCACGTACGTTAAAGCCAACCATAATAGCGTTAGAAGCCGCTGCAAGTGTTGCATCCGTTTCAGTAATACCACCAACACCAGAGCCTACGATCTTCACTTTAACTTCATCTGTAGACAGTTTAGTCAATGAATCAGCGATTGCTTCGATAGAACCTTGAACGTCTGCTTTCAGTACGATGTTCACTTCAGATACGTCGCCTTCAGTCATGTTAGAGAACATGTTCTCAAGCTTCGCTTTCTGCTGACGAGCAAGCTTCACTTCGCGGAACTTACCTTGACGGTATAGTGCCACTTCACGTGCTTTACGCTCATCACGAACTACTGTCGCTTCGTCACCAGCAGCTGGTACGCCAGAAAGACCTAAGATCTCTACTGGAATTGAAGGACCCGCTGATTTAATGTCTTTACCGTTTTCGTCTTTCATCGCGCGAACACGACCATATTCAAGACCGCAAAGTACGATATCACCTTGGTTTAGGGTACCTGATTGAACAAGTACAGAAGCGATTGGACCACGACCTTTATCAAGGCGAGATTCGATTACCACACCAGACGCCATGCCTTCTTTAGAAGCTTGTAATTCTAATAGCTCAGATTGCATTAAGATAGCTTCTAGTAGCTCATCAATACCAAGACCAGTCTTCGCTGAGATATGAACAAACTGCGTTTCACCACCCCAGTCTTCTGGGATTACATCTAGTTGAGCAAGCTCATTCTTAACGCGGTCAGGGTCAATACCCTCTTTATCCATTTTGTTCACAGCAACGATAAGTGGTACTTCGGCCGCTTTCGCGTGTTGTACCGCTTCTTTCGTCTGAGGCATTACACCATCGTCCGCTGCAACAACAAGTACAACGATGTCGGTTGCTTTCGCACCACGAGCACGCATCGACGTAAACGCCGCGTGTCCAGGAGTATCTAGGAAAGTGACCATGCCACTGTCCGTCTCAACATGGTAAGCACCGATATGCTGAGTAATACCACCGGCCTCGCCGTCAGCAACTTTTGCTTTACGAATGTAGTCAAGCGTTGACGTTTTACCGTGGTCAACGTGACCCATTACCGTTACTACCGGCGCTCGTGGCTCAAGAGAACCTTCTTCACTGCGGTCACTTAGTACTTTTTCTTCCAGCTCGTTTTCTTTCACTAGAATAACTTTGTGACCCATTTCTTCTGCCACTAGCTGCGCAGTTTCTTGATCGATAACTTGGTTAATGGTAACCATGTCACCCATCTTCATCATTGTCTTAACAACTTCAGCGCCTTTAACTGCCATACGAGAAGCAAGTTCTGCAACAGTGATAGTTTCACTGATACGTACTTCTTGTTTAACTTCTGCCGCTGGCTTTTGGAAACCATGCTGTAATGAAGTTGGCGCTTTTAAGCGACCTTTTTTGCCTTTCAGCCTCTTCGCATTCGCTTCTGCTGCTTCTTCTTTCGCACTTGGCTTTTTCTTCTTCTTACGACGTGCGCTTTTCTCTTCACGTGCGTCAGACTCATCTTCCGCTTCACGAGCGTAAGTAGAAGTTGTTAGGTGGTGATCAGCACTTTCTTCTCGACGAAGACGCTCTTCTTCTTCCGCCTTCCAACGTGCTTCGTTTTCTTCCGCTAGACGGCGAGCTTCTTCCGCTTGACGTTTCGCTTCTTCTTCTGCCTTTTTCAGGGCTGCTGCTTCTGCTTCTTGACGCAGACGCTCAGCTTCTTGACGTTCTTTAATTTGTTGCGCGCTATCCACTTCTTTACTCTGCTTATCTTTGGCTTGACGTTCAGCATCCGCTTGTCGCTTCGCCTCTTCTTTAGCTTTGCGCTCGGCTTCCTCATCGGCCTTGCGTTCCGCTTCTTCGCGCGCATTGCGCTCAGCTTCTACTTTGGCCTGTTGCTCTGCTTGTTGCTGAGCCATTAACTCTGCTTCTTTGCGCGCAGCTTCCTCTGCAGCTAAGCGTTCTTCCTCTCTCTGCTGCTCGATTGCGCTCTTTTTAACGTAAGTGCGCTTCTTACGGACTTCTACAGATACAGACTTTGCTTTACCAGATGAGTTAACACTTAACGTGCTTTTACTCTTACGCTGTAGAGTCATACGCTCAGGGCCGGTTGAACCAGTGCCACCGTGTTGCTTGCTTAGGTGATCAAGCAACGTCGCCTTTTCGGATTCAGTAACTTGGTCGCCCTCGGCTTTGGTGATCCCTGCATCTTTTAACTGTTGTAGTAATTTATCAACAGTTGTACCAATACTCTCGGCTAGTTTGTTAATGCTCACTTCTGCCATATGTGATGTTACCTCCGTTAATAAATTACTCTTCGCTGAACCAGCAAATGTTACGTGCAGCCATGATTAACTCACCAGCTTGCTCTTCTGATAACTCAGAAATTTCAACTAAGTCATCAATACCTTGCTCTGCAAGGTCTTCAAGTGTAACGATACCTTTGCTAGCAAAAACAAAAGCGGTATGACGCTCAAGTCCTTCAAGTGCTAGTAGGTCTTCTGCAGGTTCTGCATTTTCAAGACTTTCTTCATCGCGAAGTGCTTTCGTAGTCAGTGCATCTTTCGCACGGTTACGTAGCTCTTCAACGGTTTCTTCGTCTAGACCGTCGATTTCTAAAAATTCAGCTACTGGTACATAAGCCACCTCTTCAAGTGAAGAGAAACCTTCGTTAATCAGTAGTGTTGCAAAATCATCGTCGATGTCTAGATTTTCAGTGAATAGATTAACCAATTTATCTGATTCTTCCGAGCTCTTACGCTCCATCTCTTCCACTGTCATTACATTTAGTTCCCAACCAGTAAGTTGGCTAGCTAAACGTACGTTTTGACCATTACGACCAATCGCTTGCGCTAGGTTGTCAGCTTCAACTGCAATTTCCATCGTGCGCGTATCTTCATCCATTACGATTGAAGCTACTTCAGCCGGTGCCATTGCGTTGATTACGAACTGTGCTGGATTATCATCGTAAAGTACAATGTCAACACGCTCACCGCCAAGTTCTGAAGACACAGCTTGTACACGTGCGCCACGCATACCAACACATGCACCTACAGGGTCGATACGCTTGTCGTTTGATTTTACAGCGATTTTAGCACGAGAACCAGGGTCGCGTGCAGCACCTCTAAGTTCAATCATTTCTTCGCCGATTTCCGGAACTTCAATACGGAATAGTTCCATCAACATTTCAGGCTTAGAACGCGTAACAAATAGCTGAGCACCACGCGCTTCAGGCTTCACTTCGTAAAGTAGACCACGCACACGGTCACCCGGACGGAAGCTTTCACGTGGTAGCATGTCTTCACGGTAAATTACCGCTTCAGCATTGTTACCAAGGTCGATAACGATAGCGTCACGCGTTGCTTTTTTAACAACACCTGTCACTAGCTCGCCTTTTTGATCTTTATATGCATCAACAACTAATGCGCGCTCAGCTTCACGTACTTTTTGTACGATTACCTGTTTCGCCATCTGTGTGGTGATACGGTCAAATTTAATTGATTCGATCTGCTCTTCAACGTAATCACCTAATTGAACGTCAGGCTCATCAACTTGCGCCGCTTCAATAGTGATTTCCGCATATGGATTTTCTAGTGAACCGTCTTCTTGTGGTTCAACCGCTTTCCAACGACGAAAAGTATCGTACTCGCCCGTTTTACGGTCGATAGTAACGCGTACTTCGATCTCACCGCCGTGCTTCTTTTTTGTTGCTGTCGCTAGTGCGAACTCTAATGCTTCAAAAATCTTTTCTCTTGGGACCGCTTTTTCATTGGAAACAGCTTCTGCCACCAACAATATTTCTTTTGCCATAGGTAATGCCTCGCTTGCCCTTGTCCTTCGCACTCAAAGTTAGAATTTTGCGATGATATTGGCACGCTCAATGTTGCTTAACATCAGGATAAAGTCCTGAGCGTCAACTTTTAACGTGATCATATCGCCATTAACTGCTACTAAGTCGCCTTTAAAATTACGGCGACCTTCTTGCGGAAGTTTAGTACGCAAACGTACTTCCTCTCCCACTGCTGCTTCATAGTGAGCTTGTTTGAATAATGGTCTGTCAACACCAGGAGAAGATACTTCCAAACTATATTCGTTCGTAATCGGGTCTTCGACATCTAAAATTGCACTAACTTGACGACTCACTTCCGCACAGTCATCTACATTAATGCCGTTTTCATGATCGATATATACACGAAGTGTAGAATGACGACCAGCTTGCACAAACTCAAGACCGAGTAATTCAAAGCCACACGCAGCAACTGCAGGCTCCAACATTTCAGTCAAATCTTGCTCGAGTTTTGACACAGAACTCCTCCATACAAACAAAAAAAGGGCCTAAAGCCCCAAATCATAGCTGCTTGATCTTGGGCTCAGAATACACCTTGCGCCAGATACAACAACGCCCCGAACCAAGCGGGGCGTCACACGAATAACAAACTGTGTGGCCAAAGGCCGTGCTTGGTTTGCGAGCTATCTCAGCCAAATTAATCATCAACTTAAACAAAAAAGCCGATGCTTAAACGCAAAACGCGCATTACAAGGAATGCGCGAAATCAAAGAACTCAATCTTTAACTTGGTTGCGGGAGCCGGATTTGAACCGACGACCTTCGGGTTATGAGCCCGACGAGCTACCAGGCTGCTCCATCCCGCGCCAACACATAAAATTGTTTTACTTCTACTTTTCAAAGAAGTGGCAATCGGATTTGAACCGACGACCTTCGGCACTTTACCAAATCAAGCGCCCGACCATCTATCAAGCAACTCCATTCTACACCGAAACATAAAATTGTTTTACTTCTACTTTTCAAAGAAGTGGAAGTCGGATTTGAACCGACGACCTTCGGCACTTCACAAAATCAAGCG